>DAOWKM010000104.1 GCA_030643695.1 Dehalococcoidia bacterium
ATCGCCACATCACGAGCCTGGTAGCGGGGTGATTTATCATGCTGTTTATAAGTCCATTCATGTTCCTCATCAATAACAATAAGACCCAGCTCAGGTTGGGGGGCAAAAATAGCACTCCTCGGACCGATAACGACATCAAATTCTCCGTTTCTTATTCGCTGCCACTCGTCAAATTGCTCACCCAGAGACAGTTTACTATGAAGGACAGCCACCTTATGGGGGAAGCGTGAGGCAAATCGCTCTATAGTCTGGAGGGTAAGGGCAATTTCGGGAACCAGGACAATGCCCCGTTTGCCCAGCTTCACCGCCTCAGCCAGAGCCTGGAGATAGACCTCTGTCTTGCCACTTCCAGTAACCCCATGAAGTAGAAAGACAGTTGGTGAGGCAGAACCCTCGGCTACCCGGAGCAGGCTGGATTTGATAGACTCAAGGGCTGCTTTTTGGGCAGCGGTAGGGGTTAATGGCTCTGAGGGGGTAATGCCCTGGTAGGAAATCGGCTCGCGTTTTACCTCAACCTGCTGAAGTTCAACCAAGCCCTTAGTTATTAAAGCGTTAACTACTGATGCCGAGCAGTTAACCCCCCTCCTAGCTTCAGAAAGAGGTACCGGCTGAGCTAGTTGAGATAAAAACTCAACAAGGCTGGCTTGTTGGCTAGCCCTCCCTTGCTCACGCAGTTTGGCTGCCTCCCGCTGAGCTTGGCTAGCCTCAACTCTAAGACACAGATAAGGCACTCTCTTCGGTCTTACCCTAACCCTAGCTAGCTCATAGCTTCTAACTACCAAACCCTGACTAACCAGCTGAGAGGTGATGAGTCTGGCTTGCCTGGCTCCCAATGCCTTCTCCATCCCCTTCAGACTAACCTTGCCTCGCCTCTCAACCAATCCAAGAACATGCCTCTGCTTCTGGGAAAGAGCAGATATATCACCTTCATAAGGGGGTGAGGGGTTGGAGATAAAGGTAATTACCTTCCGTTCAAATGCTGGTGGTAGCATTAACGCCACAGCGTCAAAGAGGGGTGATAGATAGTGCTCGCTGAGCCAGCGAGCCAGCAACACCTGGGATGGAGATAATACCGGCTCGGACTCAATAATACCAGCTATTTCCCTGGTTTCCTCTACCGAGGGATAATGGCTTAGCTCTAAAACAATGCCCTGAAGTATTTTATCCCCGAAGGGAACCCATACCGCCTGCCCCACCCTAACACTTAGGCCAGAGGGTATAGCATAGCTGAATGCCCGGCGCTGGGCTACTGGCGAATTAACACTAACCTCAGCATACCTCATCCGATACTCCAGTGAGGTAACTCCATCCTAACCCCTTTGGCTTAGCAGCTAATCTCGCTCCTGTTTCTTTTTCTTTATTACTCGCTTTTCCTTGATGCGGGATGACTTGGCACTGAGTCCACGCAGGTAATAAAGCCTAGCCCGGCGTACTTTGCCGTGCCGTATCACCTCTACCTTCTCCACAAGTGGTGAATTGAAGGGGAAGGTTCGTTCTACACCTACGCCATAGGCGACACGCCTTACGGTAAAGTTAGCGCCACTCCCACCACGCTGAACCTTAATTACTACCCCCTGAAATGTCTGAATTCGTTCCCTGTCTGCTTCCACAACCTTAGCGCTGACCTTTACCGTGTCGCCGGAGGCAAGAGCCGGAATATTAGGATTTGGTTTGGTTTCAATTAGTGATGCCATACTCACTTAGTAAAGACTCCCTTCTATTAATTAAGATTGTTTCAAATCCTTGGCTAAGTTTCTTTCCTCTAAACATAGATTAGTTTTGTCTAATAGTTCTGGACGATGCTTCATAGTGCGTAGAACAGCTTGCTCACGACGCCATTTAGCAATTTGGGCATGATTTCCTGAGAGTAGAACCTCAGGCACTGCCCACCCCCTATATACCGGGGGACGAGTATACTGGGGATATTCCAATAGTCCGAAGGCGTGAGAATCATCCAGTAGCGAAGCTTCTGAACCAAGAACCCCGGGCAGCAGTCTGACCACAGCATCAACTACCACCATAGCCGCTAGCTCACCACCACTAAGCACATAGTCCCCAATACTAATCTCATCAGTAACCAGATGCTCACGCACCCGCTCATCAACCCCTTCATAGTGACCGCAGATAAGGATTAGATGACTGGAGCTTGACAGCTCCAGAGCAATTTGTTGAGAAAAAAGGCGACCCTGTGGGGTAAGTAAAATAACTGGCACTATATCAATCCCTTCCTTAAGGTCTATATCTGATTTTATCGATTCTACTGCCTCAAAAATAGGTTCGGGCTTGAGTATCATGCCAGCCCCACCACCATAAGTATAGTCATCAACAGTGTGATGTTTATCATGGGTATAATCCCGAATATTATGAATATTGACCCCCACCAGCTTGCGGTCAACAGCCCGTTGGAAAATACTGGCGCTAAACGGACTATCAAACATTTGAGGAAACAGGGTCAAAATATCAATCTGCAACAACCTATCCCCTCCCCACATCTAAAGCTGTATGCTCGGTTACCTCTTCCTTAATAATTTCCACAGCGTGGGGAAGGGCAGGTAACACCACCTCAAGGCATTCCCGAACTGCCTTGGGGCTACCGGGCAGATTAATAATAAGGCATTTCCCCCTGACACCAGCAACAGCTCGACTTAGTATCGCCAATGGTGTTGTCTTAAAGGTTTCAGCCCTCATCACCTCAACCAAGCCAGGGACAACCCTATCCACTATAGACAATGTCGCTTCAGGAGTAACATCACGCCGGCTTAATCCGGTGCCACCGGTAGTTAAAATAATATCCACATCACCCTCATCTGCCCACTCGGCAAGCTTGCTGGCAATAATATCAGCCTCATCAGGAACGACCTCATACTTAACGGCACGACTATCTAGTAAGGAGAGGCTATCCCTAATTACCTTACTACTCTCATCATAGCGCTGTCCGGCATAGCCCTTATCGCTAATAGTAAGTATACCCAGGTTAACCATAACACTGCCCCAATTAGAGCATATCCATTCTATCACACATAAAGTATTTAGCCAAATCAGGGAATTTGAGAAATTTAATCAAGGGGGGACTTGACAAACAGGGAGGGTTGTGGTATAGAATGGAAGAAAGTGGTAAATAGTGGTAAATTTAGGGTAACCAAGGGTTAAAATGTTCTTTGGTGAATTTGAGTATAAGGTTGATGAGAAGGGCAGGGTGCCTATTCCGCCCAAGTTCAGAAGCGAGCTGAAAGAGGGGGTGGTACTAACATCAGGGGCAGAGAAATGTATTACTGCCTACGCAGTATCTGAATGGAAAAAGGTGGCAGCCACCCTCACCACCAACGGCTCGGTTACACCCAATAAATTGAGAAGACTAAAACGGGCTATCTTTGCTGCCGCCTTTAGCCTCAATATTGATGGACAAGGCAGGATTGCCCTACCCGCCCAATTGCGACAGCATGCCGAAATTGAGGAGGAAGTAGTTATAGTCGGAGCCAATGACTACCTTGAACTATGGAACAAAGAGCAGTGGGAGTCAGAGAAGGCTACTAGTCAGGAGCAAGCCTGGCAAATTATAGAAAGCCTGGAGAGGCACTGATGAGTTTAATGACGTCAGCACCTGTTCATACTCCGGTTCTAGTCAAGGAGACCATAGAGGCACTGGTGGTTCAGCCCGGAGGTCGCTATATTGATTGCACCCTCGGCGGTGGTGGGCATGCTGCTGCCATTCTAGGCCATAGTTCACCCGGCGGGCAACTACTGGGTATTGGTGCTGACCCCGAAGCAATAAAAATTGCCAAAACAAGGCTTGAAGCTTATAGCAGCTCAGTTCGTCTGGTTAATGAGAACTTCGCTAATTTGCAGGCTATCTGTATTAAATATAACTTTTTCCCAGTGCATGGTATTTTGTTTGACTTAGGACTCTCCTCCCTTCAGCTCAATGGCAGCGGTCGTGGTTTCAGCTTCCAGCATGATGCCCCCCTGGACATGCGGTTAAGCCCCAGCCAAAAGGTTACCGCTGCCGATATCGTTAACACACTCTCTGGAGGCGAACTAGCTCACCTTATAAAAACATATGGTGAGGAAAGCTACAGCCATCAAATAGCCCACCACATCATGCAGGAACGCCCAATAAAAACTACCCTTCAACTAGCTCAGATAATAGAGCAAGCTGTTGGCGGCAGACGAGGAAGAATCCATCCCGCCACTAAGACATTTCAGGCACTACGAATAGCAGTTAACCATGAGCTTGAATACCTAGAAGCAGCTCTAAAACAGGCGATTAATCTCCTTGGGTTTGAAGGTAGATTGGCTGTCATTAGCTACCACTCTCTTGAAGACCGCATAGTGAAACGGTTCATGCAACAAGAAGCCAAGGAGTGTATCTGCCCTCCAGATGCACCAACCGGCGTTTATGGACATACCGCTACTCTCAGGTTAATCAATAAGAAGGTTATTACTCCCTCCCCTGAAGAGGTCAAACTTAATCCACGTAGCCGTAGTGCCAGATTGAGAGCCGCCGAGCGTATTATTAATCAAGATGAATACAATAAGACCGTTGAAAAACTATATTTTCTAACCAAAGATAAAGACAATGGATGGAGACGGCCAGCCCTGCTAAAAAAGCTCCGAAGCGCCTTCGCCGTGCTCTAGATGAGATAAGGTTAAAAGGAGGAGGTTTAAAAATGTGAAAAAATTGACCTGTCAAAAGGGGGCAGAATCTAACTATATCAGAATCTAACTATAAAGGAGGGGATAGATGAGAAGACGGACTACTTTAACTTCTATTGATGTTGGCACCACTAAGGTATGCACCACTATAGCCGATGTAGACGAGTGGGGTGGTATCCGAGTTATTGGTGTAGGTGTCGCTCCATCAAGTGGATTACACAAAGGCCTAGTGGTCAACATTAACGACGCTAAAGAATCAATCCACGAGTCAGTAAAAAAAGCAGAGCAAGCCAGCGATTATAAAGTGGAATCAGCCTATGTTGGTGTGACCGGCAGGCATATCACCTCGATGAATAATCGAGGGGTAGTCGCTATTACCCGTAATGACCGGCTGGTGCGCTCGGATGACTTAAGGCGAGTGCTTGCCAGTGCCCAGAGTGTTAAAGTTCCCAGCGACAGAAAAATGCTCCATGTTATTCCCCGAGGTTACGCTATTGATGGTCAAGTAGGAGTCAGGAACCCGGTAGGAATGCACGGCTTCAGGCTAGATGTAGAGACGCATATCATTACCGCCGCCACCGCTTCTGTTCAGAATCTAGTAAAGTGTATCCGTAGTATTGGCGTAGACATTGATGACCTCGTCCTTGAACCTTTAGCCAGTAGTGCGGCAGTATTGACCGAGGATGAGAAGCAAGTAGGTGTTATATTAGCTGATATCGGCGGTGGTACTACAGATATTGCCGTTTTCAAAGAGGGAAGCATCTGGCATACTTCTATTCTACCGGTAGCTGGTTATCAACTCACCAGAGATGTAGCCATTGGCTTAGGCTTGCCATTTGATGTGGCTGAGGAGATGAAGAAAAGGTATGGCAGTGTTATGCCAGTTTATGAAGGTAAGACAGAAACTACCAGTCCGATATCAGAGGATGGACATGGTATTTCTTACCAAGACTTGTGCGATATTATCAGAGCTAGAGTAGAAGAAATTATAAGGCTTATTTTACTAGAGTTGCCACGCTCTGAATATGAAACACTAGTCCCCGCTGGATTGGTACTTACTGGAGGTAGCGCCAACCTTTCTGGCATAGAAGCACTGGGGCGCGATATATTACACCTTCCGGTAAGAGTAGGTACTCCCACCCATATGCACGGTATTACCGATATCCTCCGCGACCCGGCATATGCCACCAGCGTTGGTCTCCTACTCTGGGGGGCAAAACACGAAGGCAATGGGCTCTGGCAATCTCGCGGATTTGGCATGAGGTTACGACATTTAGTCTTTCGAATTAAAAACCTGTTCCACCAGTAGGTTACCAAAAACAAATAGGTAGTAAAAAAGGAGGAGGAGATGGCAAAAACAAGCTTTGTTCCTAACCCAGCCAAGATTAAGGTTATTGGCCTGGGTGGCGGTGGTTGCAACGCTATAACCCGTATGGTCCAGGAGGAAATTCAAGGTGTGGAGTTCATCGCGATGAACACCGATGCTCAAGCCCTAGCCATTGCTGAAGCCCCAACTCGTATTCAGCTTGGAGAGAAGCTGACCAAAGGACTAGGCGTTGGTGGTGACCACGCCCAGGGTCAGAAAGCAGCCGAAGAAAACCGTGATGAACTTAAGGAAATCGTCTCCGGGGCTGATATGGTGTTTATCACCGGTGGCATGGGTGGTGGCACCGGCACCGGGGCTGCCCCGGTTATTGCTGAAATAGCCAAGCAAAGTGGAGCCCTTACCATTGCCGTAGTCACCAAACCATTCACTTTTGAAGGCGTCCACCGCTGCCAAGTGTCAGAAGAGGGCATCGTCCACCTGCTAAGCAAGGTTGATACCCTTATTATTATCCCCAATGACCGCTTGCTAGACCTCTGTGACCAGAAAACAGGGGTGGATAATGCCTTTAAACTGGCTGATGATGTCCTGAGACACGGTGTTCAGGCTATTTCTGAAGTTATCACCGTCCCCGGGATGATTAACCTTGACTTTGCTGATGTCAAGGCGGTAATGAGGGATGCTGGTCCAGCTTGGATGTCCATTGGTATTGGCCAGGGTAAAAACAGGGCAGTAGATGCAGCTAAGGAAGCCTTGGCTAGTCCCTTACTAGACGTTTCCGTTGAGGGGTCAAAGGGGGTGTTATTCAATGTTGTGGGCGGTAGTAGCCTCACCCTGTTTGAAGTTGATGAAGCAGCCAAGGTGATTAAGCAAGCAGTAGACCCTGAGGCTAACATCATCTTTGGGGTGGCTCATGACCCTAATATGGATAACGAGATAAGGATTACCCTAATTGCCACTGGATTTGTTTCCAAGCTAGGAATGGCAGAACTTAGCCGGGAAGACGAACTCACCCAATTCCTTCAGGGCATGAAGAGTGAGGATGAACTGGATGTTCCTTCTTTCCTGCGTCGACCGCTATTCAGCCACCGGCGCCAAGCAGTGACTCCATCCACTAAACTTGTTGCAACACCCTTACCAAATCAAACTCGTTAAAGCCTCGGGCAAGGAGACCCGAGACCGGCGTAAGGCTGCAGGGGCTTTAGCAGACTCTTAATGCTGAGCCTCCTGCAGCCTTCTTGTCTCTCTTGGCAAATTACGTAATACACTTTACACCATAGCCCCCCTCTGCTAAACTTTAATTTAGTAATCCTATAGCCCAATACTCAAATAGAGGTGCCACTATGGGGAGGCGAGATTACAGACATAGAGAACCCAAGAAACCCAAGAAGGATGCGAAGAAGGCATCGGCGGCTACTATCTTACCACCCCCAATAACTGTGGAAGTAATTAAGAAAGGAAAGGGGAACGAGAAGTAGAGGAGTAGGATAGATAGGAGCTTACCAACAGCTTTACACCACTGGAGAGTTAAAGGTTCGAGCTGAAAAAGCCAAATCAATGCTGGGGGAGTGCTGTCTATGTCCTCGCCACTGTGGCGTTAATCGCTTGGCCGGTGAAAGCGGCAAGTGCCATGTTACCAATCAGGTTATAGTTTCTAGCTATGGTCCCCACTTCGGAGAAGAGGCACCTCTAGTCGGCAGGTATGGCTCGGGAACCATATTTTTCACCTATTGCAATCTCCGCTGCGTCTTTTGCCAGAATTACACTGTAAGCCAATTAGGCGAGGGAAGCCCAATTAACAGTGAAGAACTAGCAGGGGTAATGCTCTCCCTCCAGGCAAAGGGCTGCCACAATATAAATCTAGTAAGTCCCACCCATGTAGTGCCCTACATCCTAGATGCTCTGGAGATAGCGGCGAGCATGGGTCTCTATCTGCCCCTGGTTTACAATTCTGGCGGCTATGATTCTATGAAAACCCTCAGGTTACTAGACGGGATTGTTGACATCTACATGCCCGATATGAAGTATTCCGATGAAAAAACTGCTGAGCAATTATCCGGGATAAAAGACTACCCCAAAATAAACAGGGCAGCCGTCAAAGAAATGCACCGTCAGGTGGGCGACCTCCAGATAGCTAAAGATGGTGTAGCCCATCGTGGTCTTCTAGTGCGCCATTTAGTGCTGCCTCACCGGTTAGCTGGGACTGCTGAGGTAGTGCATTTCCTTGCCCAGGAGGTTTCTACTAACACCTACTTAAACATTATGGCTCAGTATCACCCCTGCTATAAAGCCTTTGATATACCACAACTAGCCCGCCCGGTGAATAAACAGGAGTTCAACGAAGCTATTGACCTGGCCCACCAGCAGGGGCTAAATAGACTGGACAGGTATGACTTCCCGCTCCCATTAAGGCTTATCCTGAGAGAAAAATGAGTGACTTAGCCTCGGTTCAGGTAATTGTATACGGCTATGTTCAAGGTGTCTACTTCCGAGCCTTTGCCTCAAGACGGGCTACCGAGCTAGGCTTAACCGGCTATGTGCGTAACCTGCCCGGTGAAGAAGCAGTGGAGGTAAACGCTGAGGGAGAAAGAAAGCAACTAGAAAAGTTAATTGGCTACCTTGAGGTGGGACCGCCGGCGGCCAGAGTGGAAAAGGTAGCAACCAACTGGTCAAGATATACCGGTAACTACTCCCACTTCGGGGTAAGGTACTAGCCTGATACATTTTGGTTTACTAAGTATTGTAAGCAGTGATATAATACTAAAGGCATTGAGAAACTATGCCTTAGTAATAATGAGGTTTTTGTGCTAAGCTAGGTTACTAAGGAAAGAGGAGGTCAGCGAGATGCCAAAAGTTCCTTTTCAAGGACAGGAATTTGATGCCACTGAGGTAGATTTTCAAATCCGCAAGGAAGACTGGAATGAATACCAGCTGATGGATGGGAGTGCTATTAAAATGAAACTGGTAGTAAGTGACATTTTCAAGGTACTAGATAAATATGATGATGAGAACAACCCCATCTATGTAGTGAAATCCAAGAATGTAGTGACGGTAAGATCACCTGACAACCTAAAAAAGAAACCAAAAATACAACCATGAAGTACATACAAGGGAGGCGAACCTAATGTCACTAGTCGGTACTAAAGGCACGGACTCGCATTTACTGGCATCAGGACTGAGAACAGAATTTTCAAATACAGAGGTAGATATAGTAGATAGTACAGTCAAACAGCCCATAGCTAGAAATTTGTCAATAGTCTTTACGAGATATAGAGAACCACTGCCTACAACACTTGTGAACAACATTGTTAACGGATGGCTCTCCCTTATTAAAGAGGAGATTTACTCTAACCCCTCAGTAGAGGATATCTTTGTCAGCATTGAGGATAGCGATGTTGATGTATGGGTGGTAATCCCAGAACGTGACCTTGCTGTACTTCACCAACTAGCGAGTATTGAGTGGAAAATGCTTAAAATATTTGTTTCTGGAGCGCACCCACCGTTCCTTATTGATTTCCATGTAATATATCGCTGCGGCCGCAATGCAGATGACCTAGTACCAACTAGAACTATTAGATTACCAAGACAGGTTGAATAGGATGCCCCAGAAAGATGAGCACATTAACTGGGCTACACATAACCGTAGCTTCTGGACAAGCATTGACTTAGACAATGCTCCTTTCATAGACTGGGCGGTTATTGGAATATTTTATGAGTCAGTGCATTGGGTTGAGGCGTTCCTGGCAACTAAGCCCTATCATTCCCGTTCACACACTGAGAGAAAAACAAAAATAGCTAACTACGAATCAGAGCTACAACCAATATGGGACGATTATATCCAGCTCGAAAGAGATAGCAGAAATGCTAGATATCTTTGTTATCAACACACGGCTGAACAAGTGCGCCGAGACCTTATTCCTCGTGTTGACCATATCAAAAGGCACATATCCCGCTTGCTGTAGAGTACTGCAGTTAGCTATCTAGCTTGTCTGACTCTGGAACCTGTCTCAGCCCATAACATTGGTCACTACTGAGAAGGCGAAATAAAATCTCAGCCGAAGTGCGATAGGCATCTCCACCACGCCATTGGCTCAGTTGCTTACCTAGTTCCTCTAAATCAAGGGGTTGGTTACCATTAGCCAGGAAAAGACGAAATATACTCTCTAAAATAGGTAGCTCCCGAGTAATAAACCCTGGGGTCTTGGAACAGCAATCTTTAATGGTAGATAAAAGCTCAGCTGGGGAAACTTCCCCTTTCAACCGCTCACGGCACTTAGCGCATAAACGGCTGTGAGCTAGAACGAAAAATGAACGGTTATTCTGCTGATACCAATCTAAGTCAATAAACCAGCGTTGTCTAACCTGCTCAGCAGTTAAACCTTCTTCACCCATAAAGCGGCTTGCCGTAAAACCTTTCAGGTCTCAAAATCCTTCTTAGCTGCCCTAATCAAATCAAGATACTCCGTTTTAAGCCCCAATACCTGCGAAGCTTCACAATCTACCTCATAAGGCTCACCAACAAATATCTTGCCGCACTCCTCAACCTCACCCTGAGTAGGATTATCCCAGCTAATGAACTTTTGGCGAGCTTCTATAATCCCTAGGTCAAAGGGCAGAGTAAAATAGAGGTCAGCTACCACATTATCTATCCCCAGACTATACAAGGCTCCCCAGCCCTCCGATGCCCCACCAACATACTTACTACTCGGCAGCAAGGTGAGCATGTTCATTATGCTAAGGCTGCCCCTACCCTTAACCACCTTTAATGGAGCCACAGTTATCAGATAATCACTAGACAAGATGACATTAGGCACCCAGAAGGTTGGGACAGCCAGGGCTTTAGGTAGCGGATTATCTCCCTCCACCCAGGTGCAATCCTTTACATCCAGCATCAATACTCGCGGAAAATCGTAACCTAAAGCCTGATATACCGGGTAGACCGGGCTACCTCCGGGGGTGCCTTCAAGTAGAAGAATATCGGCATCGCTAACCTGCCTGATACCTTCTATTATCACTGATAGTATATCCCGGCTGGTAGTCACTGGATATGGTACCGGGTAACAGGCACTGGGTTTAATCAAAACGCGTCGCGCCCTAGATATTGTTGGTGGCGGTTTAAAAACAAACTCCGAAGCCTCAAATATCAAGCCTTACTCCTCACTCCAATCTAGCATCATTACCCGAACTACCTCTCCCGCCTCTACTCCTGCCTTATCCTCAGGAACAATCACCAGCCCGTTGGCTAGAACCATAGAAGTCAGGATTCCTGAACCCTGAGGACCGGTCAGTCGAGCAAAGTATTGACCATCCCGTTTTTCAACTATAGCCCGAGCAAAAACACGGCGTCCGTCACTATTTACCATAGAATCTTCTAGCACCGCATCTACAGTAGGCTTGGTCAACTTTTTCTTACCCATCATTTTAAGAATAGCCGGACGAGCGAACAGCTCAAAGGTAACCATAGAGCTAACCGGATTGCCGGGTAAACCAAGATGGGGTATATCCCTGGCTATGCCATCCTGGTTAACCCCCTTAATTATGCCAAAGGCTAGGGGTTTTCCCGGTTTCATCCGAACTGTCCAAAAAGCAATTTCACCCTGTTTAGCCAAAACATCCTTTACCACATCGTAGTCCCCTGCCGAGACGCCACCAGCAGTTATCAGCATATCAGCATTCAGTCCCTGGTGAAGCCCAACCACCAGTGAATCTTCGTTATCTCGGGCTATCCCCAGTATCCGGGGTATACCACCGTAGCGCTTAACCAGAGCCGCCACACTATATGTGTTACTGTTGTATATCCTGCCTGCAGGTAGAGGTTGCTCAATGTCTACCAGCTCATCCCCGGTGGCTAAAATAGCCACCACCGGGCGGCGGATAACCTTTACCCTGCTTCGTCCCAATGAAGCCAAAACACCAACCTCTGGGGGTCTGATTATTGTTCCTTGGCTTAATACCATTGACCCTCTAGTAATATCCTCGCCGGCTCGGCGAATGTCCAAGCCCGCCGCCACCTCCCCTAAAACGCCTATCTCGCTAGAAGACCTTTTACGCAGAACCTCATCAGTATCCTCAAACCTCACCACGCTATCGGCACCCCTTGGTATTGGTGCCCCGGTCATAATGCGAATAGCTGTGCCTGGCTCTACCTCACATTCAGGGATAGAACCAGCAGCAACGGTATCAATAACCCGCAGAAAACGAGGTGACTGCCGGCTAGCACCCTGGGTATCCCTGGATTGAACGGCATAGCCATCCATAGCCGCATTGTCTAGCGGAGGAATAGTAATACCAGAATATATATCCTCAGCTAGAACCTGCCTCAGGCACTCCAAAATGGGAGTCTCTTCCTCCCCCAGAACATCCACATAACTAAGAATTTTTTCCAGAGCCTGTTCAATGCTTATCATTGCTCATATCTCGCCGGACTAATTCCCTTGCCGCCTCTAAGTCAGCCTCAGTATTAATATTGAAAAAGCTTAAGTACTTAGGGTCAAATCTATTAATCTCTTCGGTATCTACATACCTTACCCTAACCAAGTTGAAAAGCTCCCTGACATTCAGATTACCTTGCTCAAGCAAACGCTCAATAGAAGCTAGACAGCCCTTGGAGTAAACAGCATGAAGCGGTTCAATCATACTGTCCAACCGAGGGACCACCAAATCAAAGTCAGCCGAAACTTGTATCATATAATGCAGCAAAGCTTGATTCAGAAAAGGCATATCGCAGGAAACAACA
>DAOWKM010000053.1 GCA_030643695.1 Dehalococcoidia bacterium
CCTATTACCCTTAATATAACCTGCCCTAACTGTGGCACGAATATAGAATTTGCCATTATCGGTAAAGAGAAGCCAGGGTGATGGTGCCGATAATATGAAGTCTTAGAGAATCTGTGAAGTAGAAGCTATCGGCCCTCCGCCAATTTCTTGTCCAGGATTTTTGGTGCCTCATTTAGCAGCCGGTAGTTTATATCCCTGATAACCTCAAAAATCTGCAGCGGCAAACCTTGCTCAGTTATAAAGCTGATAAAGGCATCCAAATCCTTGGGTAGACACTCATCCCGAAATCCTCTGCTGTTGGGGTTGACAACTAGCTCATCACTATCCCCAATCCTGGGGTCCAGAGAGACTCCTTGCCTGACCTGCTCGTAGTCTACCCCCAAAGCATTACAGGCATCAAATATTTCATTGGCGTAGGTGATTTTCATTGCCAGGAAACAGTTGGCCGCATATTTAATCATTTCAGCGGTGATGGAATCGGTAATAATTAGTTGTGGTATGCAGGCTCTTGATGCCCTATAGGCATCGGCTACTATCTCTCCTATCCACTTGGCATCAGCGCCGACTACCACGCGATGGGGTTTTAGGGCATCCTCAAAGGCGCAGTGTCCTCTAAGGAATTCAGGATTATAAGCAAAAGCCGTTTGAGGCCAGCATTGCTGGAAGCCTCTGGTTGTCCCGGGGAGTATAGTCGACCGAATACATACTATCTGGTCTGAGAGCTGGGGAATGAGTTCGGTTAGAACCGTTTGTAATGCAGTTAGGTCATTCCGCCCATCTACTGTTGGCGTAGGAACACAGACGAAGACGAGAGTGCACTTGTTGAGTGCGAATGTATCGTGGTATCCTTTGAAAGGGTCATAAATTACTACATCCTGAAATAAGCTGGCAGTTGCTTGCCCAGTGATTCCATATCCGATAATACCTACCTTCATCAGTCTCCTCTCAATGATTAGTATTAAAGACGGTGTATAGTAACAGGCTCTTTCAAAAAAATCAAGACCCCCATAATTGCTAAGGTGCAGATGAAGTTGTCTCTGCTTAGGGTATAGAGGGTATAATTGATTAACCAAGGGGAATAGAATGGTTGAGTTAGGGATTATTGTTGTTTATTTTCTGGTTATGCTTGCCATAGGAGTGGTGAGCAGAAGACAGGCGGGGGAGGTTGATGATTTTTTTGTTGCCGGCAGGAGGGGTTCCTCCTTGCTTATTACCGGTTCATTATTAGCTACTATTGTTGGTGGCTCAGCCACGGTGGGTATGGCTGGGTTAGGTTTTACCCAGGGTTTAACCGGGGTGTGGTGGTTATTAGTTAGCAGTATCGGGCTGGTGGTTTTGGGCTTCTTTTTTGCTGAGAAGGTGAGGGAGTTTGGACTCTATACCCTCCCTGAGCTGGTAGAGAAGCAATATGATGGGCGAGTGGCTCTGGCTGCCTCAGTTCTTATCGTTGTTGCCTGGATAGGTGTTGTTGCCGCTCAAATTATAGCTTCAGGGAAAATACTAGGCATACTGGGATTAGGCAGCCCTGCTCTGTGGATGGTGGTTTTCACTATAGTCTTTGTTGCCTATACCATACTGGGGGGTCAATATGCTGTTATTCGGACGGATACTCTGCAGGCAATAATAATCTTTGCCGGAATCTTTGGAGGATTGGCGCTATTGCTGTCACGTTTGGGGGGGCTAGGTGGATTACATCTCTCCCTTTCGCCAGATAAATTTGCTTTTCCACTCAGCTCTCAGTTTAGTGGGAAGGAGCTAATCTCATTCCTTTTGCTGGTCGGTTTAACCTATGTAGTCGGACCTGATATGTATTCCCGGTTGTTTTGTGCTAAGGATGGTAAAACAGCCAGGGTCTCGGTATTCTGGACTGCCTTGCTTATTATTCCTTTTGCCTTTGGTATTACCTTAATTGGCATGGGGGCATCAGTATTATTTCCTCAGATTTCACCGGAGCAAGCCTTTCCTACAGTAATAATGGAGGTTCTACCTCCTTTTCTAGGTGGTGTGGTCTTGGCTGCCTTACTCTGTGCGGTTATGTCTTCGGCTGATACCTGCTTATTAAGCGCTGCCACAATATTAACCGTAGATATAGTGGGGCGGTTTAGGCATTCACTTAGCCAGAAGAAAATCCTGCTTCTTTCTCGCTGGGGGATAGCAGTTCTAGGGTTGAGTTCTCTAATGCTGGCTTTAGCTCTAAAGGGGGTAATAAATGCTCTCCTTTTTGCTTATACCATATACACTTGTGGCTTAATTCTACCGGTGATTGCTGGTTTTTATAAGGGAAGGTTAAAAGTTACCCCTGTAGGAGCGTTAGCAGCGATTACGGGTGGGGGAGTGGCAGCTCTTATTAGCAAATTGTTTGACATAAAATATTTGGATTTAGGCAGCTTATTGATTAGCGGCTTGCTCCTTTTTATGGTAAGCTTCATTGACAATAGGGTGAAGGGTAAGAGGCTTGACGATGGGGAAAGTATCTAGTAAGATTATCATCTGGTGGGCGGTTAGCTCAGTTGGTTAGAGCACTGCGTTGACATCGCAGAGGTCACTGGTTCAAGTCCAGTATCGCCCACCATAGAGTAGTGCATGACGACGCCTCTAGGTATTCAAAGGCAGATTGAGAGGGGTATTTCTACCCTTAAGCAGGGAGGGCTTGTTGCTTTCCCTACTGACACTGTTTACGGATTAGGGGCTTGCCTCAGCATTCATCAGGCTGTGGAGCGGGTTTATCAGGTAAAGGAACGACCACGGAGTATAGCACTCCCCCTGCTTCTAGGTCGTATGTCCCAGATAAGCGAAGTTGCTGAGCCTGTGCCGCCAATCGCCTGGCTTTTAGCCGATAACTTCCTGCCCGGTGCCCTGACCATAGTTTTACATAAGTCTAAGTCAGTCCCTGACATTATTACTGCTGGGGGTATAACTGTAGCCATTCGTATTCCAGCCCACCCTATCCCTGTTGCCCTCATTGAAGGTATGGGGGCACCTATTGTGGGCACAAGTGCCAATCTCAGTGGCAGGCCAAGTGCATTGGTGGCTGACGAGGTCTACTCTCAATTTGGCGATAAGATAGATTTAATTATTGATGGCGGTCAATGCCCGGGTGGGAAAGAATCCACTATAGTTGATGTCACCGGGGAAAAACCTGTAATTCTGCGAGAAGGTGCTATATCAAGAGAAGAACTCGAGCGAGTATGCAGGAACATATTGCTTAAGGAGGGAAGCTAAGTAGTGCGTATTGCTATTGGCTGTGACCATCGTGGACTGAATCTCAAGCAATTTGTTATAAGGCTAATTACTGAAGCGGGGCATAGTTATCAGGACTTTGGCTGTTATACTGTTGACTCAGTAGACTACCCCGATATTGCTAAAAAGGTAGCTGAAGCGGTAACCACCGGTTATTTTGAATGTGGCATTCTGGTATGTGATACCGGTATCGGTATGAGTATTGCTGCCAATAAGGTTAAGGGGATAAGAGCCGCTCTATGTCGTAGTGCTTTTGATGCTCAGCGTGCCCGTCAGCACAATGATGCCAATATCCTTTGTTTAGGCGCAGAAGAAGGACAAGAGGCACTGCCTGAAATTGTAAAGGCGTTTCTTGCTCATAAGTTTGAGGGGGGAAGGCACCGGCGCCGGCTAAACAAGATAAGAGATATAGAAGACTGATTTACCCAATATAGTTGACAATAAACCCCAACTATGCTATGTTTCTTTTGATGAAAAGGCAGTATATTCTCTTGTCAGTTATCATTATCTGGTAAAGCCGGTAAGTGGGTTCGTCTCCACTGGAGCCGTCCCCACGGGGGCGGTTTTTAATTTTTGATTGGGGGAAGTATGAAAAGCGATGTTGTTAAGAAGGGTATAGAGCGGGCGCCACATCGGTCCTTATTATATGCCCTGGGCGTAACGCCAGCAGAGATGGATAAACCCTTTATCGGTATCATCAATAGCTTTAGCGAGATTGTCCCCGGGCATATATATCTGCGAGATATTGCTGAGGCAGTCAAGGCAGGGGTGCGTAGCGGAGGGGGCGTTCCCTTTGAGGTTAATACTATTGCCGTGTGTGATGGTATTGCTATGAATCACCCCGGTATGAAGTATAGCCTACCCAGCAGAGAGCTAATTGCTGACTCAGCGGAAATAATGGCTGAGGCTCATGCCTTTGATGCTCTAGTCTTCATTCCTAATTGTGACAAGATAACCCCTGGGATGCTTATGGCAGCAGTAAGGCTGAATTTACCAACTATCTTTATCAGCGGTGGCCCAATGCTGGCTGGGCGTCTATATAGTAATAATGGAGTTAAACAGGTTGATGTTAGCTCTGTCTTTGAAGCAGTGGGGAGGGTAGCCGGGGGAGAAATGAGTAATGAGGATTTGGAACGGTTAGAGAGAGTGGCTTGCCCCGGTTGCGGTAGCTGCGCTGGAATGTTTACCGCTAATACTATGAATTGCTTAACCGAGGCGCTGGGAATGGGATTAGCTGGTAATGGTACCATCCCAGCGGTTGATGCCAGACGGATGCAACTAGCTAAGGATGCCGGGTATCAGGTCATGAAGCTTCTCGCTGATGACATTCGTCCCCGAGATATTATAACTAAAGATTCTATTCATAATGCCTTTACCGTTGATATGGCATTAGGTGGTAGCACTAACTCAGTTTTGCATCTTATGGCAATAGCTCATGAGGCAGAGGTTGGTTTCCCCCTGCCAATGGTAAACGAGATAAGTAGGCGCACTCCTTGTCTATGTAAGCTGAGCCCAGCCGGTGAATATCATATTGAGGATTTAGACAAGGCTGGCGGCATAGTCGCTGTGATGAAGGAACTACAGGGATTATTGAACTTGGAGGCAAGAACAGTATCGGGGAAATCGGTGGCTCAGGTTATTGCTGACAGTCGGTTTATAGGTAAAAAGGTTATTCACTCTATCGCTGATGCTTACTCAGCTACCGGAGGCATTGCTATCCTTTTCGGCAATCTAGCTCCTGATGGAGCAGTGGTAAAGAGGTCAGCGGTAGACCCTTCAATGCTGGTTCATCAGGGTCCAGCCAGAGTATTTGATTCTGAAGAAGAGGTTACCACCGCCATTATCAACGGCAGTATAAAATCAGGCGAAGTGGTAGTCATTCGTTACGAGGGACCTAAAGGAGGACCGGGAATGAGAGAAATGCTCACCCCTACCTCCCTGTTGAGTGGCATGGGTATGGACAAAGAGGTCGTCCTTATCACTGACGGACGCTTTTCTGGAGCCACTCGTGGTGCTGCTATCGGGCATGTTTCCCCTGAGGCAGCAAGTAAAGGTCCTATTGCCGCCTTAAGAGATGGGGATATAATTAAGATTGATATTCCCAATTATAGGCTTGAGGTCAAGCTTAGTGATAACGAGATGGCTGAGCGGCTGTCCCAGCTAGGTGAGTTTGAGCCTAAAGTAAAAACAGGTTATCTCAGGTATTATACCGAGAAGGTAGGCTCAGCTAGCACTGGAGCAGTGTTTAGCCAGTAAAGGGGAAACTATTATGAAGATGACTGGTGCCCAAATTCTATGTGAGAGCCTGGTAAAAGAAGGGGTAGAGGTTATATTTGGCTACCCTGGTGGAGCTGTTTTACCCCTGTATGACACCTTAGCTCAATATCCTCAACTTCGTCATATTCTGGTGCGGCATGAACAGGGTGCTGCCCATGCTGCCGACGGTTATGCCAGAGCCACAGGAAAGGTAGGAGTCTGTTTGGCAACCTCTGGTCCTGGGGCAACTAACCTGGTAACCGGTATTGCCAATGCTCACCTTGATTCGTCACCCATAGTAGCAATAACCGGCCAGGTAGCTAGACCTTTTATTGGTAAAGATGCTTTCCAAGAGACGGATATTACCGGTATCACTCTACCGATTACTAAGTATAACTACCTTGTCCTTGATGTGGGTTCGCTGGCTAGAATAGTTAAGGAAGCCTTTTATCTGGCTAGGAGTGGCCGACCTGGGCCAGTGCTTATTGATATACCCCGAGATGTTTTTGTAGACGAGGCGGAATTTCACTACCCGAGTAAGGTGGATTTGCCCGGCTATAAGCCAACACTTCAAGGGCACCCAGCCCAGATTAAGAAAGCGGTAAAACTCATAAATGAAGCTAAACAACCCCTTATTATTGCTGGCAGAGGAGTGGTCATCTCCGGAGCCTATACCGAACTTAAGCAGTTAGCTGAAACAGCGCAGATACCAGTGGTTACTACCTTATTGGGCATTGGTTGCTTCCCTGAGACTCATATTCTAAGCTTTGGTATGTTAGGTATGCACGGTATGGCTTATGCTAATATGGCAGTTGATGCTGCTGATGCCATCATTGCTATCGGGATGAGGTTTGATGACCGGGCTACAGCTAAGGTGAGCGCCTTTGCTCCTCATGCTCGTGTTATCCATATTGATATTGACCCCGCCGAAATCGGCAAAAATGTGCGTGTAGATGTGCCTATAGTTGGCGATGTGAAGGTTGTTCTAAACGCATTAAATAAGCTTATTATCTCCGCTGAGCATGTTGACTGGATTCATCAGCTGGATGAGTGGCGAAGGGAGCATCCATCAACAGAAATCAGAGAGAGTGCTGAACTTCTGCCCCAGTTTGTCATTCGCAAAATATATGAGCTAACACAGGGTAAGGCTATCATTGTTACTGGAGTAGGTCAGAACCAGATGTGGGCAGCGCAATACTACTGGTATAATAGACCAAATAGCCTTATTTCAGCTGGTGGATTGGGGACAATGGGTTTTGAGCTTCCAGCAGCTATGGGGGCTAAGGTGGGGTGTCCTGATGAAATTGTTTGGTGTGTAGCTGGTGACGGTGGTTTTCAGATGACTATTCAGGAGTTAGCCACCATAGTTCAGGAAAGACTGGCGGTGAAGGTAGCTATCATTAATAAC
The DNA here is from genome assembly GCA_030643695.1 of Dehalococcoidia bacterium. Lineage (GTDB taxonomy): Bacteria > Chloroflexota > Dehalococcoidia > Dehalococcoidales > DAOWKM01 > DAOWKM01. The sequence goes on from DAOWKM010000053.1 coordinate 6,905, forward strand.
GGCTATCTGGGGATGGTGAGGCAATGGCAGGAGTTATTCTACAAACGACGGTATGTAGCCACACCGCTGAGTGGTCCTGATTTTGTAAAGATTGCTGAAGCCTATGGTCTTCCGGCATTGAGGGTTAAACATAAGGAGGAAGTGGTTCCGGCTATTGAGCAAGCCATGGAAGAGCAAGGTCCCTTCATAATAGATTTTGTAGTAGAGCCAGAAGAGAATGTTTATCCTATGGTGCTGCCGGGGGCAGCGCTGACTGAAGTGCTTGAGGAACCCAGGAAGGAGGTAGCAACATGGTCACGACGAAGCACACCCTAGTTGCCCTGGTAGAGGATAAACCGGGGGTACTTAACCATATGGCAAGCCTTTTTCGAAGGCGTGGTTTCAATATTGAAAGTATTGTTGTCGGGCATAGTGAATTGCCTCACCTATCGCGTATGACCATTGTCGTTGATGGAACAACCACGATAATGGAGCAGGTTAGGAAGCAGTTAGATAAGCTTATAGATGTAGTCAAGGTATCTGATATTACCGAAGATGACATAATTAATCGGGAATTGGCATTGATTAAAATAAGAGCTACCTCCTCTACCCGAAGTGAAATTATTCAGATCGTGGACATATTCCGAGCCAATATAGTGGATGTTGCCTCTGATTCAGTAACAGTTGAGGTTACTGGAGATGAGGAGAAAATCGCGTCCCTATTGAATTTACTTCGCGGTTTTGGTATTAAGGAGATAGCTAGGACGGGTCGTATAGCTATGACCCGAGGTGGTTAATAAATAACCTCATTTTAGCTAGTATTGCACTTAAAAAGGAGGCAACTTATGGCTAAGATATATTACGATAGCGATGCTGACCTAGCTCTGCTTGATGGCAAGGTGATTGGCATTATTGGCTATGGCAGCCAGGGACACGCCCATGCTCAAAACCTCAGGGATAGTGGCTGCCAGGTGATGGTGGCTGAGGCTGAGGGAAGTCAAGGCTGGACGGAGGCTAAGCGGGCTGGTTTTGATGTGACAGCTGCGGATGTAGTGGCTAAGGAGGCTGATATTATTATGATGCTGGCTCCTGACCAATTGCATAAAAGCATCTATTATCAATCAATTGAGCAAGGGTTAGCTCCGGGCAATACCCTGATGTTTGCTCACGGTTTTAATATCCATTACGGGCAGATTGTTCCGCCACCCGATGTTGATGTTACGATGATAGCGCCTAAGTGCCCCGGCCATATACTGAGGCAACTCTATACTGAGAAGAAAGGACCACCAGCAATAGTAGCCGTTCATCAAGATGCCTCAGGTAAGGCAATGGCTTTGGCTCTTGCCTATGCTAAGGGCATCGGCTGTAGTCGTGCCGGTGTTATTGAAACAACCTTTGCTGAAGAGACAGAAACTGACCTCTTTGGTGAGCAGACAGTGTTATGTGGCGGGGTCTCAGCTCTGGTAAAGGCTGGGTTTGAGACGCTGGTTGAGGCTGGCTATCAGCCAGAAATAGCCTATTTTGAGTGCTTCCATGAGCTCAAGCTTATTGTTGACCTGATGTATCAGGGTGGCTTGAGCTATATGCGCTACTCGGTCAGTGATACCGCTGAGTATGGTGATTATACCCGGGGGCCACGGGTTATTGACGATATGGTTAAAGACGAGATGGCGCAAATCCTGGCTGAGATTCAGGACGGTAGCTTTGCCAAAGAATGGATATTAGAAAACCAGGCTGGCCACCCGGTCTATAATGCCCTGAAGCGCATGGACAAGGAACACCTGATTGAAGAGGTGGGGGCGGAACTACGCCAGATGATGCCGTGGTTGAAGGGATAAATAGATTTGTGAGGACTTGCAGGAAGGGGAGATGATGTATGCCAATACCACACCATTTTAGCAAAGTGGTTTCAGCCTTAATAGATGAACTAGACAAAGCTGGAGGAGTAGGTGAAAGCCAAGACATCATTGAGAAACTTGCCCAACGATTTCAGGTTACGCCGGCTGAAAGAGAAATAAGAGACCCATCTGGTATGAGAACTTTTGATCATAGGGTTTACGCTGCTGTATACACGGCACGCAGG
>DAOWKM010000041.1 GCA_030643695.1 Dehalococcoidia bacterium
CGGGCTGTATACCGCCCTGCTAGCCAAGGAGCAGGGGAGTGTGCTCATTATAACCAAGGGAAGTATTGATGAGTGCAATACCAAATATGCCCAAGGGGGTATTGCTGCCGCCATAGGCAAGAATGATTCACCAGAGCTTCACTTTCAGGATACTATAGCTGCTGGAGATGGGCTGTGTGATACCGAGGCAGTGCGTATCCTAGTAAACGAAGCCCCCGACCGCATTACCGACCTAGTCAATTTCGGAGTTCCCTTTGACACCCTTGATGGAGAGATTGCCCTTACTATGGAGGCAGCTCACAGTACATCCCGTATCCTCCATGCTGGGGGCGATGCCACTGGCGAACATATTGAAGTTACCTTAACTAACCAGGTTCGCTCATCTAAAATTCAGGTGCTTGAAGATTGTCTGGCTACCGAGATTCTGGTAGAAAAGGGGCAAGTTTCAGGGATAAAAGCCCTTGATTGCCGCACTGGCTCTATTGAGGAGTTCAACTGTCGTTTCCTGATTCTAGCTACTGGTGGTGCCGGGCAGCTATACAAGTACACTACCAACTCTGATATTGCCACCGGTGATGGCATAGTCTTAGCATTTAACGCCGGAGCCGAGATTACAGATATGGAATTTTTCCAGTTTCACCCCACTGCTCTACACCTGCCCGGGGTAACCCCTTTTCTTATATCCGAGGCAGTCAGGGGTGAAGGGGGAATATTGCGCAATGTAGATGGCTACCGCTTTATGCCTGACTATGCTCCCGAGGGTGACCTAGCACCACGAGATATAGTAGCTCGTAGCATTTTATATGAGATGAAAAAAACAGGCTCAGACAGGGTGTTCATTGATGTTACCCATCTGCCACCCCATATTACTACCACCCGTTTCCCCCATATATACCACTTCTGCCTGAGCCATGGTCTGGATATTACCAAGGGCTTGGTGCCAGTAGCCCCGGCGGCTCACTATATGATGGGCGGCATTAAGGTCAACAGCTGGGGGGAAACCAACATAGCCGGGTTATTTGCCGCTGGGGAAACTGCCTGCACCGGGGTCCACGGAGCAAACCGACTAGCCTCAAATTCAATGCTTGAAGTGCTTGTGCTGAGTAAAAGAATCGTGGGAAAAACCAGAAGTGAAGCTAAGACCAAGCCAGCCACTGCCAGCAAGGGCAAGGAGACTCACTACTCACTGAGCCAGAGGCAGGTCCCTAAAGCTATGCCGGCACCTAGTCTTTCTACCTTGCAACAACTACACTGGAATAAAGTAGGCATTATCCGTAACCAAGAAAGCCTGACCGAAGCCGCCGATACACTAGCTGCCTGGCAAAAGTCCTTACCCCAGCCTACCGACCGTCCCTCCTACGAGCTAAACTATCTAGTGCTAAGTGGTCGGTTAGTAACCGAGGCCGCTCTTCTTAGGGAAGAGAGTCGTGGAGCCCATTTCCGCTCCGATTTCCCCAAGAGCTCGCCCCAATGGCAACGCCGCATTGTATTTACATCAAAGTGATAGAATATACTATGCCACTAGAAGTAATTTATGGGGGTGGATTGAAGGGGATTAATCTAATAGGGTGTCTAAGAGGGGCAAAGCCCCTCTTTAAAAATTATCTCCCCTTCCCCTTAATAAGGGGAAGGGGATAAAGGGGATAGGGTTGATAAATAATCTCCAATTATCCCAAGAACAGGTGGATAATATTATAGACATCGCTCTAGCCGAGGATATAAGCCACGGTGATATTACCAGCGAGGCACTAATACCACCTGAACTCCAGGGCAAAGCATCCATGCTGGTTAAGGCAAGGGGAATACTGGCTGGTGGTGAGGTAGCCAAGAGGGTGTTCCTCAAGGTTGACCCATCGCTCAAGGTTGAACTACTTATTAAAGACGGAGCCAAGGTAAAACCTGGAGACATAGTAGCCACTGCTTCTGGCAGAGTAACCAGCATCCTTAAAGCAGAGCGGGTAGCCCTCAACTTCCTAACCAGGCTCAGCGGCATTGCTTCACAAACAGCCCAATATATAGCTCAAACCCACGGATTCGTGGTCAGTATTACTGATACCCGTAAAACCACCCCTGGCCTCAGGTTGCTGGAAAAGTATGCAGTGCGCATCGGCGGCGGACGAAACCACCGCTTCCATCTAGGCGACGGCATCCTGATTAAGGATAACCATCTAGCGGCACTGCGTGCCCTGGGTATGAGCCTGAAAGAAATTGTAGTAAAGGCTAAGCAAAACGCCCCCAAGAACCTAAAGGTTGAAGTAGAGGTCAGCACTACCCAGGAAGCCATGGAGGCGGTTGAGGCTGGAGCAGATATAATCATGCTGGACAATATGAGCACTGAGGAAATGCGCCATGTGGTAAGCTTAATCCCAAGCCATATTAAGATTGAAGCCTCGGGGGGTATTACCCTGGCTAATGTCCGCGCTGTCGCTATGTCTGGTGTCAATACTATCTCGATAGGTGCCCTCACCCACTCTCCCCAAGCCCTAGACATTAGCCTTGAGCTTGAGCCACAGACGCTTGAACTACTCTAAATCAGGCTTATCACCATTCTAGCTTCATCATTTTTATCAGTTGGCTAATGCCACGGGCTAGCAATACCCCGACACTCCCCGAAACGATAGCGCCAAAGATAAGAAATGGTGCAAACTCTGGTGGTATCCATATGCCGGTGTGAAATCCGATAGCCAGCCAGGTTATCACCAGGCAGGCTAAGTTTCCCAATCCCCCACCAAGTATTGCCAACCAAGAAGACCTGGATGCCGTTAGCTCAACAATTATACCCATGCTGAGCAGTCCAACGAGACCATAGATACTGAACCAAGCTGGCGATACCACTCCGTACCATGGGCGGATGAGTAAGCAGAAAGAAGCTATGAAA
>DAOWKM010000031.1 GCA_030643695.1 Dehalococcoidia bacterium
TACCTGGTGGTGGCGGGGTGATAGTAGTGGCAGTCTCCGGCACTGGCGAAGGAGGAACACTGGTCAGCTTAGGTTTGGTTGGTGGAGTAGCCACTTTTACTGGCTGACGAATTTCATGCTCAATTGGGCTAGGTGGGCTCTCTTCCTCCCTCTCTGAGGCAAGAACACAATCAACTAGGGCTAGCTCCAGAGGTAAGGTAGAGTAGTTATCAAAACCAAGCTCAAGCTGACCAAAGAGCTTCACTGCCTTCAATATCTGAACTAGGGAGGCTCTAGCCGCTAAGTCCTTTAGCTCAGCCATATCCTCAGCAGTAAAGTCCACAGCTTCATCGGAGCCGGTCTTTATTAGCAGCAAGCCCCTAAGATATTCCACCACTTCCCGATTAAACTGCTTTAAATCCAGCCCATCACTATTAACGCTGTTTATAGTTGTCATTCCCGCTGAAATGTCATTATTTACAATATGTTTTACTAACTCTCTAGTTCGCTGGTCGCCGGTGATACCGAGGACAGACTGAACCTGATGGAGTTCAATCTCAGCGCCATAATAAGTAGCCAACTGCTCTAGCAGGTTTTCGGCATCCCGCAGGCTCCCGGTAGCACTCCGGGCAACGAGCCGTAGCCCCTCAGGCTCAAGGTGAATGCCCTCGCTGCTACAAACGCGGGTTAGCTTGGAAACTACATCTGTCTGGGAAATGCGACGAAAGTCAAAGCGCTGGCACCGTGACTGAATTGTCGGCAGAACTTTATGAGCCTCAGTAGTGGCTAGAATAAAGATAACATAAGGCGGTGGTTCTTCCAGCGTCTTGAGCAGAGCATTAGAGGCTTCTTTGGTAAGCATATGGACTTCATCTATGATGTAGACCTTGTAACGAGCCTGATTGGGAGCATAATTGACCCTCTCACGCAGGTCTCGGATTTCATCAATGCCACGATTGCTGGCGGCATCAATTTCAATGACATCTAAAGAACTACCCTCGGTTATTGCCTGGCACATCGGGCAGGTATTACATGGCTCACCCTTACCGTTGGTGAGGCAATTCACCGCCTTAGCCAAAATACGCCCGGTGCTGGTCTTACCCGTTCCTCGTGGACCACAAAAAAGATAAGCATGAGATACACAATCACTACTGAGGGCATTGCGTAGTGTCTGTGTTACCTGTTCCTGACCAACCACCTCAGCCAAAGTTTGGGGACGCCACTTACGATAAAAAACCTGAGAAACCATCTTCTTTCGCTTCTATTATACTCTATATTATCTGGTTTCCAAAGGTTTTTTGGCTAGATATGTGGAGAAGCTCAAAGAACTACGGGCGACAGAATCACCTTGTGCGAGGGAAAAGGAACAAAATTTGCTAAAATAAAGGATTAAGGAAATAAAGTAGCTAACCCAACCCACTAAGTTGACACCTATTCTCCACGATAGGCTCAGATTGACTGATTATAATAACGAGGGTATATCCTTTGATGCCTCTTCTACTCCTCTGAGTTTGTCTTCTATTTCTTCCTGTCTCTTTTTAGCTACAGAGATAAAACTGGTCGATTTGTTATAGTAGCTTCTGACTCTTTCCACATCGTTAAGTTCAGACAGGATTAAAGTAACATCCAGCACACCCCTCTCCCTGGGGTAATCTCCATTCCTTATTATTGCTCCTGAGGCGATATCATTCAGATAGTCTCCTAGCTCCTTAACCAAGTCCATATTCATTTCCTTGGCTGGTGCCGAGAGGAGATATAGGGCTCTGCCGGCGTCCATAGGATTGCACCTGAGAGAGAGCTCACCCATAGCTTCGTCCATTGCCTGAATTCCCTTGTGGGTCTCAGTGCTCTTCTTCCTGAAGTTGCGCGATCGTTCAAAGGGGAATCTAAATACTGGTAGTTGCGATTTACCATAGCCCATCACTGTCCACCCGACTAGAGTCTGTATTATGTCTCCAGCATCAAGCATCTTTGCCCCGATGAATTTAGACTTCTTCTCTTCGCCAGCGCAGAGTAGGTTGTAGAATGGTTCAACTATTAACGCATTAATTTGAGCTAGGTTATTCTTAAGTGAGAAGTCCTTTCTAATATACCTTTGATTGTCAATTAGAAAAGTGGCATCGGCTACTGCATTGACAGATTTAAGGCATACCGCTGAATTATAGACAGTTCTTTCCTCGGTATCCTCCTCATGCTGAAAGGGGAGGATAACCAGAGTATATACCGGCTTATCCCCGTAGCGCTCTTTTACCAGTTGCGTCATTATTGGCAATGCCCCAGAGCCAGTGCCGCCAGCAGCACCAGCAACTAATAAAAAGGCATCCGACTCAAAGAAGCGCGGGGCTGTTCTTATAGCATCAACAACCTTGTCACCATCTTCCCTAGCTACCTCAGCACCTAGCTCATTTATTTTACCTACGCCGTGACCGCTAGTCTTCCGACCTCCAATGAGGATTCTATGCTGGTAATCAGGCCTTATATTGGATAACCCAGTTAAATCAGCAGCATCTGTATTTACGGCAAAGCAGCCAGTAATTATTTCAATCCCTCGTTGAGCACGTGCTCTTCTATTTAGTCGAGCAAATTCATCGGCAATCCTGCCACCACACTGACCAAAACCTATAACTACTAATTTCATTTATTTCACCTCAATTATTAATTAATTTTTCCGCATTTTAGACATACTCATACCATAATGTCAAGTCCTATCGGGGTTCACTATTAATTATAACCCGTTATCAGCGATATAGCCAGCCAGGTCGGCTAAGCGGCAGCTATAACCCCACTCATTATCATACCACGAAAGCACCTTAACCATATTACTACCAATAACCATAGTACTTGGCGCATCAAAAATAGAGCTGGCAGGATTGCCCTTAAAATCCATGCTGACCAGCTCATCCTGACA
>DAOWKM010000082.1 GCA_030643695.1 Dehalococcoidia bacterium
GGGAGCTAGCGTTCTCAAGCCTTTGGTAGGAAAGGAAAATGATGGACCAGGCGATGCTGCTATCATCAGGCCAGTCTTGAGCTCGGAAATGGGCGCCATCGTCTCCAACGGTATAAACCCTAGATATGGAGAGATAGACCCCTACTGGATGGCAGCCTCGGCTATGAATGAAGCATTAAGGCAAATTATAGCTGTTGGCGGTAATTTACATAAGGTAGCCCTGCTGGATAATTTCTGCTGGGGTAATGTCCAGCAGCCTGATATACTCGGTGCCTTGGTTAGAGCCGCTCAGGCTTGTTACGATATGGCGCTTATCTATGAGACACCATTTATCTCCGGTAAGGATAGCCTATACAATGAGTTTGAATATAAGGGCAAGGTTATTTCTATCCCCCATACCCTGCTCATCTCAGCCGTCAGTATTATGGAAGATGTCAGCCGAGCCATATCAATGGATTTTAAGAAAGCGGGCGACCTTGTTTACATTGTGGGCACAACTCACAATGAGCTGGGGGGTTCGGAATATTTTAAGCTTCATGGTTTTATGGGAAATAGTGTGCCCAAGGTGAATCCACATCAGGGGAAGGAACTGATGGATAGATTGAGTGTGGCTACGAAAAAGGGCTTAGTTAGTGCCTGCCATGATTGTAGTGAGGGGGGTATTGGGGTTGCCATCGCTGAGATGGCGTTTGCCGGTGGATTAGGGGCAACAATCTATTTGAAGTTGGTGCCTTTAAGTGGGCCCATAGGTAGGGACGATTTCATACTTCTCTCGGAATCAAATAGCCGTTTCCTGGTTGAGGTGGCACCAGAGAATAAGGACAAGTTTGAAGAGATAATGAAGGGTATTAGCTTGGCTCCTATCGGTGAGGTTACTAATTCTGAGGTGCTGGAAGTGTATGGACTAGATGGTCGGCAGGTTCTGGCTAAATCGCTTGGCGAATTAAAAGAAGCATGGCAGAAGCCAATTAGGTGGTAGAGGTAAATGGCTAGGGTAAGAACGCTGATATTGCGTGCCCCGGGGACAAATTGCGATGTTGAAACCGCTTTTGCCTTTCAGCAGGCTGGAGCCATTGCCTCTTTAGTTCATATTAACCAGCTAATCCATGGCGAGCAACAGCTCTCTGACTACCAGATACTGGTTATTCCCGGCGGCTTTACCTACGGTGATGATATAAGTGCCGGCAAGGTGCTTGCCAATGAGCTTAAATTAAAGTTGGGTGAGGATGTCCAGAATTTCATTAATAATGGAGGGCTGATTCTGGGCATCTGTAATGGCTTTCAGGTGCTGGTTAAAGCTGGCATTCTCCCCGGGTTACATAATGGTGGGACGCAGCTAACCCTGGCGGCTAATGATTCTGGTAAGTTTGAGTGTCGCTGGGTATATCTGGGGGTGAATGAGGACACCCCCTGCCTGTTCACTAAAGGGATTGACCGCCTGTATCTACCGGTGGCTCATGCCGAGGGGAAGGTGGTTACTAGTGCTAATGACCTATCTGATTTAAGTATAGTGCTGTATTACACTGACGAGAGTGGAAACAGTGATGCTGGCTATCCATATAACCCTAATGGTTCGGTAGGGAATATTGCCGGCATTTGTGATACCTCAGGACGTATCTTTGCCATGATGCCCCATCCTGAGCGTTATATTCGGGGCACCCAGCACCCACAGTGGACAAGACAGGGAGCCAAAAAGTATGGCGATGGCTTCCAAGTCTTCCTGAATGCGGTAAAATGGGCTCAGAGTTTATAAATCAACCAGGGAAATTAGTCTAACCCAGTGCCCTATCTAGCTCAAGCTTGAGCTTCTCCGGTTCAGTGCCTGAGTCTATTATTGCCCACGGCAGTTCTTGGCTGGTATCCCACTGGTGAGTATAGAAATCAATATCTAAATGGCATTTTTCTACCGCCTGGCGCCAGCCAGCTAATGACACCTCTTCCATACTAGCCAGCACCTCAGCTAGTTTAGTATCGCCTCGGGATAAAACCCCCTGAACCTGACTCCAGGCGGGACTTTCACATTTAAGCTTAATTCCTCTTGGCGGTAGTTTGTTTTTGAGTAGGGACAAACGGCGATTCAGAGTGGCGAGAGGCGCCATAGGTAACCACTGGAAGGGTGTGCCTGCCTTGGGCACAAAGGGAGCAACATTAAGGCTAAGGCGGCTGCCACTTTGCTTCCTATCAAGAATCTTCTTACCGCTAATAACCAGGTTTATAATTTCCTCTATATCCGCATCAGTCTCCGAAGGCAAACCAATCATAAAGTAGAGCTTGAGCTGCTTTATTCCTTGCTTGGCAACCTTGCCTATCGCTTCCAGAATATCGTCCTCGGAGATGCCCTTTTTTATAATCTGACGCAGGCGCTGAGAGCCAGCCTCAGGGGCAAGGGTAATGGTTCGGGCTCCTCCGTTAGCCATTTCTCTCAATACTATAGGGGAGAGGGGTTTTACTCGTAGGGAGCTGATAGAGAGGCCGGCTCCCATTTGACGCAGCCTAACCAGTAGCTCCTCTATTTGGGGGTGGTCGGAAACAGCCGGCCCAACTAACCCTATGCGCTTTCTATAGTTAAGTCCTAACTTAGCCTGGGCGATTAGTTTGTCCATAGATCGAAAGCGCATCGGGCGGAAGGCATTGCTGACTAGGCAGAAGCGACAGCCCCAGTTGCAGCCGCGTTCTATTTCAATGAGGTATAGGTCACCTAGCTCGGTATCTGGGGTGATTATGCTGGAGGTAGCGGGAAAATCATCCAGATTGCTTACCCACTGGCGAACTATGGGAGTTTCAGGATGGGCTAAAGGTACATAAACACCAGGTAGTGAGGCTAATGCCTTCAGTAATTCATGGCGCTTATTGTTAATACCCTCAGATAGCGTGGGGAGCATGACAGGAAGTATCGCCTCAGCCTCACCAATACACAGACAATCAAAGAAGGGGGATAGTGGCTGGGGATTAGCGATAATACAGGGGCCACCGGCTATGACTAATGGGTGCCGGTCATCACGGTCAGCAGCATATAAGGGTATGCCACTGGCGTTAAGAATTGGCACGATGTTAAAGTAATCAAGCTCCTGGGTAATGGAGAAGGCAAGGACAGCGAAGTCGGAAAGGGGTCGCTGTGATTCCATGCTTAGGATAGGTGCTTTTTGAGCTTTGCCTTCCTTTTCCCAGAAGGCCCGTTCGCAGACGACTTCACCGTAGCTATTTAACAGGCGATAAATGGTATGAAGTCCTAGGTTGGACATACCTACGTAATAGGAATTGGGATAGATAAGAGCAACCGGGATTCTGCCTCCCCAGTCCTTGATAATGGTGCCCTGTTCTCGGGAAAGCCGCCATCTGTTTTTTTTGATTTCATCCCAGCCCATAGTCGCTATTATATAGTTTCTGGAGAAAAGTTGCGATTGGCATCCGATAGGCACGAATTAGACAAAGGGCAGATAGGTGATGTAAAATAACTGACATAATGGATATTAGCTGGCTGGGTCATTCTTGCTTCAGGCTCAGGGGTAGGCATGCTACAGTTATCACTGACCCGTATTCACCAGGTCTGGGCTATACACTGGGCAAGCCTACTGCTCATATTGTGACGGTAAGTCATCAACACCCGGGTCACTCCTATGTTCAGGGCATTGGTGGTGAGCCAAGACTGGTTACCGGTCCCGGTGAGTATGAAATTAGCGGCGTCCTGATTATAGGGATAGCTACCTTCCACGACCCTGAAGGAGGGGGAAAACGGGGTAAAAACACTGCCTATCTTATAGAGATAGATGAGGTCACGGTATGTCACCTTGGTGACCTGGGGCATATGCTTACTACTGAGCAGGTAGAGGGGTTAGATAATGTAGATGTGCTACTGCTCCCAGTAGGTGGGGTATCTACAATTAACCCTGCTGTGGCAGCGGCGGTAGTTCGGCAGCTTGAGCCAAAGGCAGTGATTCCAATGCACTACAAAACTCAGGCAATAAGCCGGGAGCTGGAGCCGGTAGAAAAATTTCTCAAGGAAATCGGGGTGAGGGAGGTCAAATCACAACCCAAGCTGTCCTTTACCAAGTCGGGTTTGCCAGCTACTACCGAGGTCTTCTTGCTTGACTATTGAGTTATTTTAGAGAGTCTATCCTTTCCTAAGACCGCTTTACTATTTTTACCAGCACCACCATGGTGATTAATAGCAGCACTATGGTCAGGAGCAGGGCACCAGTTAGATACTTTACCCAGTCAGGGGTGGTTAGCTGAGGTGGGGCTGGGGGTGATGGTGGCAGTGGCTCTTGAGTTGGTGATTCCTGCGCTGGTGGTGAGGGTGGTGGCTCAGTGGTGAAGGCGCCAACAGCACTCCAGGCACTACAAGTATCAGAACTGATAGCTCTAACCTTCCAATAGTAAGTAGTATCGTAGTTCAGATTTATATTACACTCCCAGGCAGTACCGGGTAGGGCGAAGTCCTCAACCTTTAGGATTGTTGGATTAGTCAAGGAAGCAACAGTAGACACGATAAGCTCGTAGCCGTCGGCACCAGCTACAGCGCTCCATTGAAATATTGGCTTGAGCCCTGCACCACTGGCGCCAGCTTCAGGACTGTAAAGCTTGGGAGCAATAGCCTCAGTGCCCGAACTGGTGATAAATGACCACTTGGCTGACCAAGGGCTTAATACTGGCTCGGTGGCTCTTACCCGCCAGTAATATATGGTAGCTGGTTTCAGTGCTGGCATCCGGGCTGAGCTGGCTTGGATATCATCCTCAAATCCATCAGGAACGGTGGAGAAGTCAGTAGTATAGTTAAGTTGCCACTTATATTCGGTGGCACCGGCTAATGTTTCCCAATCAAGGCTAACATTACTGATAGTGTAGTTAATAATTATCCCTACACCTTGCCCGTTATCAGGCGGTGAGGTCAGCGTAATCGGTAGGGTTAAACTATCAGTATAGGTCATCAACCTGATATTGGCGGCATCAATTGACCACAGTTGATTATCACATAGCCATAGTTTAGTTAGGGTGGCGCCATCATCAAGACCGCGAGTTACTGTTTCAAATGTTGGTCCTAGTGAATATGTTGGGTTAAGAGAGCGCTCCATACCACCATCGGCTTTGAAGTTGGTGGCATATAGTGTGCCATCAGCCGATGTTACTAGTTGCTTGAGTATGCCACCTTGGGGCAGAGTGCCGTCTATGCTTTTCCAGCTAACACTGGTGCCGATAATAAAGCGGTAGATGCCCTTATTTGCAGTATCACTGGCAGCATAGATGGTGTGGTTGCTGCTGAATTTGGGGTCAACGGCAACAGCTATCGCGCCAGTGAGGGGTGATGAAGCGGCATCAGGTGGCAGTGGCTCAAACGAGCTGCCATTATCATCAGACCAGTAGACCCAGCCATCACTATTACCTATTAAAAGAGTCTCATCCTCACTATAGTTGGGTGACAGGGCTATAGAGTTTAATGATTGGTTACCAGCTACTGCCGGGGTAAGGTAGCTTAAGCCACCGTTGGTGGTGCGGTAGATTAGCCCGTTACTTCCATCATAGCTACCAATAAACAGCGTGTTATCATTAGCTACTGCCCATACATCAATTGAGAACGAGGCAACCCGGGGGGAACTAAAGCCTTGACCGCTATCGGTTGACTTCCATATTGCTGGATTGCCGTTACTGGTTCCGACTAGGAATATCGCCTCACTGCCATTGCCGTATTGAGGAGAAAGCTTAACCAGGCTGATACTATCTATATCAGGCAGGGTGCTGGTGAGCAGCCTTTCCCACCTTGTGCCGCCATCCAGGCTCCGCCATAGGCTATATTCATTGCCATAGGTGAGCATAAACAGGGTGTTATCTTGGCTATAGTTGGGTGATGGTGCCAGGTCAGCAATCCTGCTAATACTGGTATCAACTAAGCCTATCTGGTTCCAGGTAGCGCCGCCATCTGTTGTGTGAGAGACGCCGCTTTCAATGCCGCTGGTAGCAGCGTATGCTTTACCGCTATTGGCAAAGTCCTCAGCCATCACCACACAGGTCTCAGACCCTCCTGTTGGCTGTTTAGTGCTCCTTGTCCAGTTACTCCCGCCATCGGTGCTGTAGTAAACCTGAGCACTACCGGCGGCACCAGCCATCAGATTAGCCTCAGCAGCACTGCCAGTAACCGCCAAGCTGGTAACATCAATATTGCTCAGGTTATAGTCAGCGCCAATGTTAAGGTCAGTAGCTACCGAGCTACCTGGTGCCTCACCAATCATATAGACATCACCGTCATTATTATCAGTATCAATAGCTACGAATAGGGTGCTGTCTTCAGAGTAATCATCAGGGAAGGCAATAGCTGCTGAGTCTTGCACGACCACCGAGGTGGGGATTCCTGAATTATCCTTATCCAGTCTGGCGTCACCCATAACTTCGCCCCAGTCAACACCACCAATCTTGGTGGTAACCAAGGTATCTTTCTCATCAGTGACCACCGCCACCAGTTGCCCGTCGCTGGTAAAGTTTGGGGAGAAGGCTACAGCATAAACATCATAGCTGCCTGGGCTAGTGTCTATCCAACCGGTGAACGGCTTATTCTCATTCAGGATATAGACCCCACCAAATTGTGAGTTGTCGGTGTCTCTAGTGCCGACAGCGATAATATTGTTGCTATCTAGTGGGGCAACATCAATAGAGGTGATTTCTATATTGTTGCTGCCTGCCCCACCCGGATTTGGTGATAGTGAGATGAAACTACTGCCAGCATCAGTGGACTTGTAGATATGAGACATTGTGGCATAGTAAATAGTGCTGGCATCATTGGGAGCGGTGGCTAGAGCAGCTATGGTGCCCTTGACCTTACCTGTGTGTGACCAACTGTAGCCGCCATCGGTGGACTTAAATAGCGTATAGCTTGTCCCTGAGGGATTGGCGTAGCAGTAGAGGCTGCCATCAATCGCCATAGTTAGGTGCTGGACATCTGAGTTATTGGCTAGCACCCAATTACCTGCCCTGCCCTCGGTGGGGATATTAACCCTTGACCATTTAACCTGAGCCGGACTGGCAGTGGCTGGGCTGATAGGGACAATTAAGCCGAGCAGGCACAGTAGCAAAATTAGCATGGCAACAAGGTTTAGTTTTGCCATTGGGCGAATTTTACCTTGGTGGCAAGGTGAAAGTCAATATATTAATAATCTTTATCTACCTCACCCTCTTAATCCCCCTCTCCTTAAAAGGAGAGGGGGAGATAAAAAAAGAGGGGCGCCAGCCCCTCTTAGACACCCTGATTAAAGGGGAAAACGGGATAATAAAGGGATTAAAAGGGGCGAAGCCATGATAAGAAGATGTTCATATCATAATTCCCTTCCCTCTCCATAATATGGATATATATTCCTATCATGAGGGGGAAGAGATTTTAGAGAGGGGCGACGCCCCTCTCTAACCTACACTCCCCCTTCCCTTATTAAGGGAAGGGGGTCAGGGGGATAGGTTGCTAAACGCTCTTTATGGGAATAGGGTTGCCAAATTATAAAGAGAGAGCCCCTGCTTGAGCAGGGGCTCTCGGAGTATCCGGTTTAATCACCCATCAAGCTAGAATCAGGCTACTCTCCTGGTTCTGACTATCAGGACAATTAACGCAATCACCAGAAGGGCACCAATGCCGATTATTGCCCAGACATAGACTGGAGTGGTTGGGGTGGGCAGCACCGGAGCCGGTGGAGCTGGTGTAATTTCTACCGGCGGGGTTGGAGCTACCGGTTTTGCCAGAGTGGTGAATACACCCACTCCCCAGACACTCTGGGAGGTAGCACTGGTGGCTCTTACCTTCCAGTAGTAGCTAGTGGAGTAGTCAAGGTCTGTGTCTAAGGCAAAGGCAGTGGTAGCTAGAGCGCTAGCCCCGGTCTTGGATACGATTGGGCTGGCGAAGTCGGGGTTGTCAGCCAGCACGAACTCGTAGGCAGTAGCCCAGTCAGCCGCATTCCACTGGAATGAAGGCTTTAGTGGAATATCGGTAGCACCAGGAATCGGAGCCACATTACCGGCAAACCCTTCAGCAGTCCGGAATGGGTTCCACTCACCACCAGCAATGCCGACGGTGAATGACCTTATTTCTGACCACGGGCTAAGGGCTCGTCCCGCGTAGCCGGTAACGGCGCCATAGGTAGCTACTGAATCAGCCGAACGCACCTTCCAGTAGTAGGTCTTACCAGCAGTAAGCGGAGTAAGCTTTTTTGAAGTGGTGGAAGAGGTGCTGGTAACCCTGCCGGTGCCTCCAGCCAAAGTGGCGAATGTGTCTTCACCGGCGCACCAGATGATGTATGTAGTCGCTCCAGTTAGCTCCTCCCACGATACAGTAGCATAGGTTGTCCTGCCGGTTGAAGCACCATCCTCAGGCCCAACCAGGGTTGGCGCTATCGTTAGGGCGTCCTCATACTTCCAGATGGCGTTGGTTCCGCCAGCTTCGCTTTCCTCAGTCCACAGGATATTGCTGGCACCTGAGGTAAGCCATAGGCCAGAGATATTAGCGTAAGTGCCGCTGAAGCTGGTCTTCATTGGCTCAAAGTAGACACCCCTGGATGAGGTGGTTGATGCTGTTGGGTTGATGGAACGACGCACCAGAACATTAGTTGTCGGCTCTTGGCAGTAGACAGCACCTTCACCAGCTACTACTCCTGTGGGGGCATTGGTAAAGGTAGCCGGCGTAGCCGGAATAGTAGTGTCGGTTCCGTAACTTATCCTGCTCCAGCCAGTAGAGACATCAACCTCAAGGCGGAATACTGCCTTACTGCCCTCAGCAGCAGCATAGATGATGCTGTTGTCGGCGAAGTCGGAGTCAAAAGCAACATAGCAGGTCGTCGCTGTAGATTTAACCTTAACGCCCGCCGGCTTCTGCTTCCAGGTATCACCACCATTGATTGACAAGCCCACCTTACCGCCGTCACCACCACATATTACCGTGGAGTCGTTATCGTAGTCTGGTGACCGGGCAAAGCTCTTGATGCCGCCAAAGGATGCTGTCTTTGAAGAGTAGCGGGCACCATCACGGCGGGTGGCTTTGTAAACCGTATTAGTGCCACCAACCAGAACGGTGTTGTAGTCAAGCACTATCCAGGCATTGGCATCATTGAAGGCAGCCGGTCCGCTTGACTGCGCTATGAAGCGTCCACCGCCATCCTTGGAGTAGTATAGCTTCGTGGCATCCACATCCGCCAGATATACGGTATTAGAGGTGGCAAAGTCAGGCGATACCTGGACCGCGTCTATATCAGCGCCCAAGGTAACCTGGTCCTGAACCCGAGACCAGTAGCTGCCATCCCACCTCCACAGGCTATCCTTAGCATTAGTCTTAGAGGTGGTTATCATGAACATCGTGTTGTCGGTAGCAAAGTCGGGTGAGAAGGCAAGCCCCTTGGTTAACAGCTGGTTGATTTCAGTGTTAATCATTGAAATCTGTATCCAGCATTTACCGTTGTCGTTCCTGTCAGCAAAGGAAATAGCACACTGGTCATCAATAGCACCACCATCGGTAGCCACCCATGCCTTGCCGCTGTCAACAAAGTCATCAGCGACAACTACAGACTTGGCTGTCTCATTGCCAGATGGACCGCTGGGGTCTTGTTTACTGGCGTACCAGCTTCCGCCGGCATCAGAGCTGCGATACACATCCCGAGAATCGGCATCGCAAGCCAGTATGCAGCAGTCACCAGCCGGACCGCGGAGGTCAAGGGAGCTGATGTCCTGATTTACACCCTTGTCGTGGGGAGTAGTATAGATGATGTAGTAGACATCACCTTCGTTAGAGTTAGCCCCATCACCATCAATACCAATGAACAGCTCTACATTGCTCCCGACTGAATCATAGTCGTCAGGGAAGGCAATATCAGCCCCGTCAATGTTGCCGAAGGTTGTGGTGCCAGCATAGAGAAGCAGAGCTTTCTTGGTGTCCCAGTTACCGCCGCTATACTGATAGCGAACATAGGTGTGGGTACTATTACAGGTTACCGCCACCACCTGTTCGTTAGTTTCAGTGGCGAAGTTGGGAGAGAAGGCAACATCCAGAACCCGGTTGTCGTCGGTCATATCCTGGACTTCCCAGACCTCGTAGGCAATATCGGGCTTGACATAGACCTCACCAATGGTGGCGTCGTCGGTGCCAGCGACTATATAGTGCCTACCGTCCTTATAGGTAGCATCTATTGAAGTAATGCTACCAATTTTACTGGGTATGGCAGCCAATGTTGCCCAGGTTGAGCCGCCGTCGCTGCTCTTGTAGACATTATCGGCGTCGGCAGCAAAGACAACATCGTTGTCCTCTGGGGAGCAGGCGAAGTCTACGATGACCTTGTCAGCAACAACGCTGGTGGAGCTACCCTTCTTAGCCCAGCTCCGACCTTCGTCAGTGGACCGGTATATATTGGAAGAAGCTGTGCTAGAGACATCCCAGTAGCACCACAGGTCGCCGTCCTTTGACATGACCAGAGGTCCTGGACCATCTACCCAGGTGGAGGCATTGTCGGTAGTTGGCACTAGGATATAATCGCCTAGAGAGCCAGCACTGGGTATAGAGAACTTTGCCCACTTATTAGCCGCAGGACTAGCCGCCACTTGTGGTGCCGGCGCCAGAGCCACTCCCAGAGCGAAGACAAGGACTAATGCCAGGGTCGCCCCTAATATTTTAGAATATTTCGTTTTCATTCGACCTTTAATTTATCCTCCTTTTTAACATCCATCATCTCCATAAACAAAGAGATTATTTTATCACCCCTTCTTATATGGAGATAAGGTTACTTTAAGTTGCGGTTAAATCTAATAACTCTTCCCCTTTCGGGCTTCTGCTATAGCATCACCTCCTTTACTCAATATAATAATATAATACCATACCTTGTCAATAGGTAAGTAAAAATTAGTTAATATCTCTTCCCCTTAAACTTTCCCGGCTTATCAATTTTGTTACACAGCTACTATAACATAGAATATTTATTTGTCAACCCCCCCACTCGTTGGCATGATTATTGACACATCACATCTCTTTTCCCTTGTCATTGCGAGCCTTCTTCCTTGTCATTGCGAGCCGTAGGCGTGGCAATCCCTAAAACCCCCCTCACCGAGATTGCTTCGTCGCAAAGCTCCTCGCAATGACATAAAGGAACTATTAGGGCTTCTTCACAACTTAAGGTGGGGGGAATACCCTTATCCTTTGAAGTGTCACCTATCTATCTGAACGAGAGCAGCCCCCTATTGGGGATTTATTTTAATTTCATATAGTATAACGAACTAGCGCCCATTTGGTTAGGCTGTAGGTGTTTTGTTAGGCTATGTTTCCTTGGTCAGGCTGGCGAGGAACTCAGCATTGGATTTTGTCTTGCGCATACGCTCCAGGACTCGCTCTGTGGTTTCGGTGAAGTTGTTGGTGTTAGAAGCAATCATAGTCACCATCCGCCGCAGCAGCCACACCTGTTTTATGGTATTTTCATCCAGAAGTAGCTCTTCTCGCCTGGTGCCACTGCGCTGAATATCCATAGCCGGGAAGATTCGGCGCTCAGCTAAGCGGCGGTCAAGATGGAGCTCCATATTGCCCGTTCCCTTAAACTCCTCATAAATGAGGTCATCCATACGGCTGCCGGTGTCAATGATGCAGGTGGCGATGATGGTCAGGCTGCCACCCTCGGCTGTATTGCGGGCAGCACCAAAGAAGTGCTTGGGTGGATAAAGAGCCGCCGGGTCAATCCCGCCGGATAGGGTGCGGCCGGTAGACGGCGATGCCAGGTTGTAGGAGCGGGTGAGGCGGGTTATACCGTCAAGGAGGATGAGCACGTCCTTACCACCTTCTACCATGCGCTTGGCTCTCTCCAGAGCTAGTTCGGCAACACGAGTTTGATTCTCGGGCGGCTCATCAAAGGTGGCGCCTATCACC
>DAOWKM010000075.1 GCA_030643695.1 Dehalococcoidia bacterium
CATCTGCTGCCTTTAAGCATTAACTTCTCACCACTTCGGCGGCATAATCGACAAACTGCTCCTGTATACCTTGCCATTTCTCTGCCTCCTATACCCGCCTTTTCTTAGGGGGACGGCAACCATTATGCGGGATAGGAGTTACATCCCTGATACTGGTAATGTAAAGCCCTGAGCTCTGGAGGGAACGGATTGCTGCTTCACGCCCACTACCTGGACCCTTAACATAAACATCTACTTGGCGTAAGCCATGCTCCATAGCTCTCCGTGCCGCATCACGAGCTGCCAGTTGAGCGGCATAGGGGGTGCCTTTGCGTGAGCCCTTAAACCCGGCTGTTCCTGAGCTTCCCCAAGCGATAACATTCCCTTCGGGGTCAGTAAGGGTTACTATAGTATTATTAAAGGTGGATTGGATATAGACTCTCCCTGCTGGAACAGACTTGCGTTCCCGTTTTCTTCCCTTAGCTCGTTTCTTCTGTGGCATCCTATCCTCCTAGTTACCTCTTAGCCATACCGCGCCTCTGGCCTCTACCAGCTACCGTTTTGCGAGGACCACGTTGGGCACGAGCGTTAGTTCGCGTTCGCTGTCCTCTAGCTGGCAAGCCATGACGATGTCTGATACCCCGGTAGCTACCAATCTCAATAAGGCGCTTGATATTAAGGTTAACCTCTTTTCTAAGCTCACCCTCAACCCTATAATTATGGTCAATAACCTCTCGGAGACGGTTGACCTCTTCCTCAGCAAGACTATTTGTCTTAATATCAGGGCTAACACCACTCTGGGTTAGAATCTTCTGACTTAGAGTAGGGCCAATGCCATAGATATACTGTAGCGAAACCCAAATTTGCTTATTCCCAGGTATATCCACTCCGGCTATGCGTGCCATCTATCCCTCCTTGTAACGAATTAACCCTGTCGCTGCTTATGCCTCGGGTTGGGGCAAATAATCCTAATTACTCCCCGCCGTTTTACCACCTTACACTTGTCACATATCACCTTAACTGAAGCTCTAACTTTCACGATAAGTCCTCATTAACCAAGCCGATAGATAATCCTACCCCGACTCAGGTCATAGGGAGAAAGCTCTACCAGCACCCTATCACCGGGTAAGATTTTAATATAGTGCACTCTCAGTCTACCTGAAATATGAGCCAGTACCTTGTGCCCATTAGGCAACTCAACATGAAACATAGCATTAGGCAGAGACTCTACCACTGTTCCCTCAACCTCAATAGCCTCTTTTTTCTTAGGCATATACTCCTTCACTAGGCAATAGTAAGCACCTCTGGTTCGCCATCGGTAATGGCAATAGTGTGTTCAAAATGCGCTGAAAGGCTCCCATCAGCAGTAAATACCGTCCAGTGGTTATCACTGAGCCGAGTATGCCAATCACCAGCATTCACCATAGGTTCAATGGCAAGGGTCATCCCTTTTTTCAACACCGGCCCTGTTCCTGGTAGACCAAAGTTAGGTATTTGAGGCTCCTCATGCATCTCCTGCCCGATGCCGTGCCCGGTATACTCACGCACTACCGAATAACCCCTTGATTCAGCATGGTTCTGAATGGCAGCTGATATGTCTCCCAGTTTTGCCTTAGGATAGGCAGCAGCGATGCCAGCGTTTAGAGCGCCTTCAGTAGTTTCTAGAAGCTGTCTTGCCGGCAGGCTAATCTCGCCTACTCCCACCGTTATCGCCGCATCCCCCTGAAAACCGTTAAAAATCGCTCCAAGGTCAAGGGATATAATATCACCTTCCCTTAATACTCGCTCCCCGGGAATCCCGTGCACTATCTCGTCATTTACTGATACGCAGAGATTAGCTGGGAATCCCTGGTATCCCTTAAATGAAGGTTTAGCCCCCAGCCTTTCCAGCTCCTTAGCCGCAATGGCATCTAGCTCCTTAGTTTTCATTCCCGGTCTCACTTGCTTAGCTAACGCCTTTAATATAGTGGCTACAATTCTACCTGCTTGCCGCATAACAGCAATCTCTCGGTCAGACTTGATAATTATGCCCATCTAGTTACCCTCGCCAAGGGCGGTAATTATTCTTTTTCCCATCTCGTCTATACTCCCTTCCCCACTTACTTCTAACAGCTTACCCGCCTGAGTATAAAAGTCAATAAGAGGAGCAGTCTCGTGAAAATAGACCTGTAGCCGCTGTTTGATTACCGGAGGAGTATCGTCAGGGCGTTGATATAATTCACCACCGCAACGGTCGCACTTACCCCAGACCTTAGGTGGAGAGTTTATAGCATTATATGGTGCTTGGCAATTGCGGCAAATCCAGCGCCCACTCAAGCGCTTCAGGAGCTCCTCTTCGGAGACCTTGATATATACCACCTTATCTATAGCCTTATCTTGCTGGGCTAAGGCTTCATCCAGTGCCTCAGCCTGTTTTAGGTTCCTGGGGAAGCCATCAAAAATTACCCCTGATTCACCATCTGGGGCTGATATACGCTCCAGAACCATTCGTATTGTTATCTCGTCAGGACCGAGTATTCCTTTCTCCATATAGGACTTAGCCTCCATTCCCAATTCAGTTCCTTGTTCTACTGCCTGCCGAAACAGGTCACCGGTAGCAATATGTATTAGATTCAGTTCCTGAGCTACATAAGCAGCCTGCGTTCCTTTGCCGGCACCAGGAGCGCCCAGAAGAATAATATACACCTTTCACTCCTATTTAATGAAGCCTTCATAGCGCCGCATTACCAGTTGCGCTTCCATCTGCTTCATAGTATCCAAGGCAACACCAACCACAATGAGTAATCCCATACTGGATAGCTGTATCACCTGAACATTGGTAATCTCGCGAGCAAAGAAGGGCATTACCGCTACTACCGCTAGAAAAAGAGCACCCCCCCAGGTAATGTGTTTTATGACCCCATCAAGATACCTCTTGGTGTGAGCCCCAGGGCGAATCCCGGGAATGAATCCTCCTTGCCGCTGTAGTGTACCAGGTAAATCCTGCTGCTGAAAGATCACCATGGTATAAAAGAAGGCAAAGGCAACCACCAGCAAAAAGTATATACCCCAATAGAATAAACCCATAGGCAGTGCTGCCCTTGGGTCGAACAGGTTCATAATATAGTTAGCCAGGTTTGGGTCGGCTCCGGCGGGATTGGCAAAATAGCTGGCTATCATGCTGGGGAAGATTACCAGTGACATAGCGAAGATAAGGGGTATCATTCCTGCCGTATTTACCCGTAGCGGGATGTGAGTTGAGCCTGATTGTTTATACATGCGGCCACCACGGAAGACGCTGCGAGCATACTGGACGGGGATACGTCGGTGTGCCTCAGTAAAGATGACTATTACCGCGGTGGTGGCTAGGGCAATGAGGGCATAAAAGGCTAAACCGCCAAATTGTCCCTTAGCCAGAAAACCCTGACCAATCATCTCTGGCAAGCCAGCCACGATGCCGCCAAAGATTATTATAGATATACCATTACCAATACCGTATTGGCTAATAAGCTCACCTAGCCAGACTAAGAACATAGTGCCGGCGACCATTGATAGAACCATAGCCACTGTCGGCAAGGCGGCAGCACTAGTGAGAACGCCCTCGCGCTGGAGGAGGACCATTTGTCCGTAACCAGCGAGACCGGCTAAGGGGACGGTTAACCAGTGGGTAATCAGGTTAATCCTGTTCCTGCCGGTTTCTCCCTCCTGAGCGAGAGCTCGTAGTTGAGGGATAATAGGTACCATTAGCTGCATAATAATTGAAGCCGTTATATAGGGGTAAACCCCCATCGCCACTACACTAAAATACCGCATCGCCCCACCGCTAAACATGTCAAGCATACCCAGCATTGCGTTACGCTCAAATAGTTGCTGCAGGGCAATAGAGTCTACCCCGGGAAGAGGCACATGAGCCACAAAACGAAATACGACTAGGATACCTAGGGTAATGAGGATACGACGCCTTAAGTCGGGCAGGCTGAAGGCATCAATCATTGCCTGAAAGAGTCGTGGTCTACCTTGCCTTGGCCGCATGTCCGATCTCCTCCACTTTGCCTCCGGCTGCCTCAATCTTGGCTTTAGCTGCGGCTGAGAACCGATTTGCCTTTACTAAAAGGGGATGATTAATATCACCCTCAGCCAGAATCTTAATTGGATGCCGCAGGGATTTCACCAGCCTAGCCGCTACCAATCTTTCTGGTGTTACCTCACTCCCAGCCTCAAACATATTGAGCTCATTTATATTAACCACACTGTATTCCGTTCTGAAGATGTTGGTGAAGCCTCGCTTCCGCGGCAGGCGCCTGATTAGAGACAGCTGCCCACCTTCAAAGCCACGGCTCATTTTATAGCCAGAACGAGACTTTTGCCCTTTACTACCCCGCCCTGAATAGGTGCCGTGTCCACTACTATTCCCCCGACCTACCCTCTTCCTGTTCTTCTTAGAGCCAGGGGCAGGGGAAAGTTTGTCCTGTCTCATGCCTCCTCCACCTTGACTAGATGTCTCACCTTGATAATCATACCTCGAACTGAGGCTGAATCATCGTGGGTAACGCTTTGATTTAGCCGATGAAGGCCAAGAGCCTTCAGAGTTCTCTTTTGAGCCTCAGCATAACCAATACCACTTTTAACCCAGGTGATACGCAGCTTAGTCATTAGTTACTGCCTCCTCAACCTTGACGGCTGACTTGCGTTTGGCTAACTCCTCTTTTGGGTTCTTAAGCTGGGTGAGGGCAAGCATTGTTGCCCTAGCCACATTAATCTTATTTGAGCTACCCAGCGATTTGGTCAGAATATCCTTAATTCCCGATGCCTCAAGCACAGCTCGGGCACTACCGCCGGCAATGATGCCGGTGCCTGGTGCCGCTGGTTTTAGTAACACCTTAGCCGCTCCTAATTTAACCCTTATTTCATAGGGAATAGTATTCCCGGCTAACGGCACCTTAATCAAATTCTTTTTAGCAATAGCACTGGCCTTGTTAATCGCTCCTGGCACCTCATTTGCCTTACCAACCCCAATGCCTACATATCCATTACCATCTCCGGTTACCACTAGGGCGCTGAAACTGAGGCGTTTCCCTCCCTTCATCACCTTAGCTACACGATTAATAAAGACCAGTTTGTCGTTTAGTGTCAACTCGGTTGGGTCTATCTTGCTTATCGGTTCCTTCATCTTCCTTAAAACTTCAATCCTACTTGTCGGGCTGCCTCAGCCAAGGCTTTAACCCTGCCGTGATATTTGTATCCACCACGGTCAAAGACTATTTGGTTTATTCCCTTACTCAATGCTCGTTTAGCTACTAGAGAGCCAACGAGCTCAGCCTCACCCGTCTTTGTTTTGC
>DAOWKM010000011.1 GCA_030643695.1 Dehalococcoidia bacterium
ACCTTGGCCGTGGCTCAACCTTCGCCGAGCAATTCTTCCCCTGCATTCGAGATAAGATTAGCGGGAAGAAACCAGACCTGCGCATTATCTGTTGTGAACCAGAAAGCTGTCCTAGCGTGACCAAGGGGCTATATGAGTATGATTTTGGCGATTTGGCTGGTCTTACCCCCTTGATTAAAATGTATACCCTGGGGCATGGCTTTATTCCGCCACCAATTCATGCCGGAGGCTTGCGCTATCATGGGATGGCACCTACTATATGTCACCTCCATAGATTGGGCTTGGTTGAGGCTCAAGCTGTGCCTCAGACGGCTTGCTTTGAGGCTGGGGTAAAGTTTGCCCGCATTGAGGGCATTATCAGTGCTCCGGAGCCATGTCACAATGTTAAGGTAGTTATTGATGAAGCCCTCAAGTGCCGAGAATCTGGCGAAGCCAAAACTGTCCTGCTGGCTCACAGCGGGCATGGGCACTTTGACCTGGCTGCCTATGATGCCTACCTATCGGGCAAACTTGTGGATTATGCTTATCCTGAGGAAGAGGTAAGGAAGGCACAGCTTGAACTGCCCAAGGTACCTACGGCATAAGTAAATAGCGAGATAGGGGGCTGGGGATAACCTAGCCCCCTACTTTGCCCCCATTCTTCTCCGTGCTATAATTAAACCAGAATGAAAAGGATAAATATAAAATATCTGGTTGTTTCTCTTATCTTAGTCTTATCTCTTCTTCTATCCACTAGCTGCTCCTTTAGCTGCACCCTGCCTAGCACCGAACCGGCACCACCAACCACACCAGCTACTCATGCCGCTACCCCAATTGACCCTAACTGGACACCACCTGTTGAAAGCCAAGCCCCAGCACTACCCAGCATTGCCGATGTGGTGGCTAAGGTTAAGCCCTCAGTAGTAGCTATTAATACCAAGGTTATAAGCTATGACATTTTCAACCGACCATTTACCCAAGAGGGTGCTGGCTCAGGGTGGATTATAAGGGAAGATGGGATTATCATAACCAATAATCATGTCGTAGAAGGGGCTGAGAGCATCACCGTAACCCTGGACAATGGAAAAACCTTCCTAGTAAATATGAATAAAGTAGCTACAGACCGGCTAACTGACCTGGCGGTAATTAAGATTGACGCTCAAAGCCTACCGGCAGCTGATATAGGCGATTCATCTAAGCTGAGAGTTGGCGATTGGGTAGTGGCTATTGGCAATCCATTAGGACAAGGGTTAAGTGCCAAACAGGGTATAGTTAGTCGCCAAGAAGTTTCTATAACAGTATCCTCAGGGCAAACGCTATACGGCCTTATTGAAACCAGCGCAGCTATCAATCCAGGTAACAGTGGGGGACCATTAGTGAATATGGCAGGAGAGGTAATTGGTATCACCAGCGTCAAGATTTCGGCTATTGGTGTAGAGGGTATGGGCTACGCTATAAGTAGTCGAGAGGCAACACCAATTATCCAGGAATTGATTAACACCGGCTATATCGTTCGCCCCTGGCTGGGGGTAGGGCTTCACACCGTCGACCAATATGTAGCTCTCAGATACAGCCTAGCGGTAAACAAGGGAGCTCTAGTTACCCATATTGCTCAGGATAGCCCGGCAAGTGAAGTTGGGTTAGAACCGGGCGATGTAATTGTCAGTCTGAATGACAGGGAGGTAGCCACTGCCGAGGAATTAATACAAACTATACACTCCTGCCAGATTGGACAAAGGGTAGAAATAACCTTCTGGCGAGGCGATACTAAAAATACTACCTATACTACACTCGCTGAAAGCCCACCACCCTAGGTTAACCTAGCCTGCTTACTCCCAGCAATATATCATAGTCACCCAACTTATAGCTCTCACTGAATGCACCTTCGGGGGGAACCTCGTCAACAAGCTCCCTGGAGAGTGTTTCCTGCTTAATATAGTCGGCAAAATCCTTCACTACTTGCCTGATATAAGCCTCACCTTGATAGTAGGTAACAATATGGTCAGCAATATCAAATCGGGCAGAGCGGCGCATTGTCTGTAATCGGTGCACCACCTCCCGGGCTAATCCTTCCTCAGCTAGCTCAGGGGAAATCTCCTTGGGGATAGCCACTAAATAAGCACCAGTCGTATACTGTGCTATGCCTTTTTTGGCAAACGTTCTTTCCTGCGAACTAACAACCTCATAACCCTTCCTCTCGAGTTCCGCTACCGCTCTGAAATTATTAACTATTAAGTCTCTTACATTAAGCTCTTCCAAAATTTGAGGTTTTAGCCGCTCTAAACTTGTCTCTTCCTTGCTACCAGCCACACTAACCACAACGTGAGCTAAAGGCTGGCGAACCTTGATACCAGCCTGGCTCCGAGCCGCCCGACCCAGACTTGATACTTTCATCACTAATCGGGTATCAGTGGCTAACTGCTTATTAATTTTAGCCTTGTCAGCCATGGGGAAGTCGGCTAGGTGCACACTGTCTGGAGCCTCAGAGAATACTCCAGAGACCAGGTTTTGATATAGTTCCTCAGCCAGAAACGGAGTAAATGGAGCCAGCAGCTTGGATAGGGCAATCAGACATTCATAAAGAGTAGTATACGCCACCAGTTTATCGGCATCATTCTCACTCTTCCAAAACCGTCGGCGGCTCCGCCGCACATACCAGTTAGACAGGTCATTGACAAAGCTTTCTATCTTCCTCCCCGCCTCAGTTGGGTTATAACCATCCAGAGCTACATCAACATCAGCAATAAGCTGATTAAGCTCAGAGATAATCCACCTATCAAGCTCCGATGGCGCTAACGAAACTACTTCAGTGCCAGGGGTAAAGTGGTCTATATTGGCATAGGTAACAAAGAAGGAATAGACATTCCACAGTGTTGATAAAAAGCGGCGAGTTGCCTCAGCTACCATATCCTCAGAGAAACGACGCACATTGCCCGGCGGTGAGGCAGTAATAAAATACCAGCGCAGGGCATCAGCCCCATACTTATTAATCACTGCCCACGGCTCAATCACATTGCCCTTAGCCTTGCTCATCTTCTCCCCTTTGGCATCAAGGATATGCCCCAAGCAGATAACATTCTTGAAACAGGGGTGGTTAAACAGCAAGGTAGATATAGCATGCAGACTATAAAACCAGCCACGAGTCTGGTCAACCGCTTCACAGATATAATCGGCAGGGAATCGCCCATCCTCAAGTAAGCTCTCATTGTCAAAGGGATAATGCCATTGAGCTACTGGCATAGCTCCCGAATCAAACCAGCAATCAATTACTTCAGGCACCCGTTGCATTGGTGCCCCACACTTAGAGCAATCAAAGGTAAGCTCATCAACAAAGGGACGGTGCAAATCCAGGGGCTGTTTAAACCCTGAGAACCCAGGCTTATTTTTCAACTCCTTCACACTACCGATACAATCATAACTGCCGCAGGATTCACAACGCCATATCGGCAGTGGTGTTCCCCAGTAGCGCTCCCGAGAAAATGCCCAGTCCACATTATTCTCCAGCCAATCACCAAAGCGACCATACTTGATATGCTCCGGATACCAATTTATCTGATTATTCCCAGCAACAAGGCTCTCCTTTACTGCTGTTGTCCTGATATACCAGGTCTGCTTAGCATAATAGAGAAGGGGTGTCTCACAACGCCAGCAGAAGGGGTAGGTATGCCGAATCGTCTCACTGCGATAAAGTAGCCCCCTTGACCTCAGGTCATCCAGAATTAGAGGGTCAGCCTCTTTAACAAATAGCCCAGAAAAGGGATAGTTACCGGTGATTTTGCCCTGCAAATCTACCATATGGACAAAATCCAGCTCATTATTTTGCCCAGCGTCAAAGTCGACCTCACCGTAAGCCGGAGCCATATGGACTATCCCCGTCCCCTCTTCCATAGACACAAAATCGGTATCAATTACACGGTAGGTCAATCTTTTATCAGGCTCCTGCAGGGCAAGCTCTGAGTTCGCTTGAAATCGCCGGCGCTCTACCCCATACTTATGGGGATTAAATAGAGGCTCATATTCAATCCCCACTAGGTCTTTCCCCTTCATCCTCTTTACCACCTTGTTATTCTCAAGCCCTACTTGCTCAAGCAAAGCATCAGCTAGAATGAGATATTCATCATCTGTCTCTACCACGGCATATTCAGCATCAGCGGCTACCGCCAGGGCAGTATTGCCCGGCAGTGTCCACGGGGTTGTCGTCCAGGCTAGAAAATAGGCAGGCTTATCTGAAAAGAGATTAGAAAGGCGTTTATGCACTCCAGAGCCAGCTAATGATGATGGCACAATCTTAAACTTTATGTAAACTGATTGGTCTTCAACATTATCCTGATAACCAAGGGCAACCTCGTGAGAGCTTAAGGAAGTGCCACAGCGGGGACAATGAGGGGTAACCTTATACCCCTGATACACCAGCCCCCTACCCCACATCTGCTTTATTGCCCACCAGACAGTCTCAATATAATTATTGTCCATAGTGATATAGGGATGTTTCAGGTCAATCCAGAAGCCAATGCGCTCGGTTATTGCCTCCCATTCCTTAAGGTAACCAAAGACGCTCTCCCGGCAATGGGCATTAAATTGGTCAACCCCATATTCCTCAATCTGCGCCTTGCCAGAAAAGCCCAGTTCCTGTTCCACCTCTAATTCTACGGGCAATCCATGCGTATCCCAACCTGCCTGGCGCGGAGCATAATAACCCTTCATTGCCTTATAGCGTGGTATAACATCCTTGAAGACACGAGACAGCACATGATGGATACCCGGGCTGCCATTAGCGGTA
>DAOWKM010000081.1 GCA_030643695.1 Dehalococcoidia bacterium
CTTACCCAGATTATTAATCCAGGGACACCGGTTATCTTCGGCTCGGTGGCTACCAACACCAACCTCAGTAACCTTAATTATCTGGCGGGCTCTGTTGAGATGGGCCTCATTAATGCGGCCGGTGCCCAGATGGCTCAGTTTTATCAACTCCCCTTTTATGCCACTGGTGGGATGACTGATTCCAAGGCATTGGATGTCCAGAGTGGCTATGAGTCGGCTCTTACCAGCCTGCTCTGTGCCTTGGCTGGTGCTAATTTCATTCATGATGCTGCGGGACTCATGGAGTTTGCGCTAACCGCATGCTATGAGAAGTATGTTATCGACAATGAGATACTGGGGATGGTGATGAGAGCTGTTGACGGGATAAAGGTCAACGATGACACCCTGGCATTTGACCTTATCAAACAGGTAGGTCCCGGAGGTAATTTTGTCGCCACTGAGCATACCAGGCACTTCATGCGGAGTGAGCACTATCAGCCCTCCCTGAGTGATAGGGAAAGTCGGGAGGAATGGGAGGCTAAGGGTAGTAAGACTATTCTGGAGCGAGCAGCGGAGACGGTGGAAGAGCTTATAGCTAGCCACAACTGGAGCTTGCCTGCTGATATAAGAGAGCAGGTACTCTCAGAGATTCAGGGCATCGTGGACTGATATGTTAGTAATTGGGGAAAGTATCAACGCATCAAACAGGTCTGTGGCTGAAGCTATTGCTCGGAGGGACAGGGAATTCGTGGCCAGTCTAGCCAGAGCTGAGGCTGATGCCGGTGCTGATTTTATCGATATAAATAGCAGTATAAAGAATGGCTCCCAAGAGTATGAAGCTGAAACCATGGAGTGGTTGGTGGAGGTGGTTCAGGGAGCTACGGACAAGCCGCTGGCTATTGATAGCGAGGTTGCGAGCCTGATAGAGGCTGGGCTAGGCAAATACCAGGGTAAAAGGCTAATAATCAACTCGGTCACTGCCGAGCCTGAGAGGCTAGCCTCCATCGGTTCTATAGCCGCAGAGCATCATGCCTGGTTGGTGGCGCTGGCTATGGGGACGAAGGGGATACCCACCACTGTAGAAGAACGTCTAGATGCCTGTGAACAAATAATGGCACACTTGACCGGGTTAGGTTTGAAAGCAGAGCAAATATTTTTCGACCCCTTGATACTTCCTATTGCTGTGGATTCTACCCAGGGGATAATCACCCTGAAGACTATGGAGCAGATTAAATCCCGCTATCCAGGTGCTAAGACCATATTAGGTTTGAGCAACATCTCCTATGGTCTACCCTGTAGAAAGCTGGTCAACCGTGCCTTCCTGCTGATGGCAGCTTACACTGGACTAGATGCTGTTATCTTGAATCCGCTTGACACCAAAATGATGAGCTTAATCAAGGTGGCTGATATGTTTACGGGTAAGGATGCTTCGTGTAGGGGATACATCAGGGCTCACCAGAAAGGCACTTTAGTAGATTGAGCGTTAGATTCCTTATAGTTCTCTCACCGACATGCGGAAATAGTTGATGAGCTTGCAAAAAAGATTTGTAAAGATTTGAATATCCCTTTCGACAAGTGAAAGAGGGGAGGTGATATTGCGTGAAGTTCAGAGCTGTAATTAAGAAGAGCGGAGATTGGTGGATTGGGTGGCTGGTAGATTTGCCTGGCGTGAATGCTCAGGAAAGGACTAAGGAAGAATTAATAGAGTCACTCAAAATCGGAGCTGAGGACATGCTGATGACTCCTATTGAACCCGATGAAGAGGAGGAGTTAGTGGCTATTGAATTGGGCTGAAACAAGCGATGTAAAGCGTAGACTAGGAGGAACACAGTGGCACGGCAAGGAGTTCTTGTAGAACCTTACCACAGGCTCAAACTGGAGCAGGTGGAACAGCTCCATCAGGCTTCCCTGGCGATATTGACTGACCCTGGTGTGATTTGTTTCAACCGCCAGGCGGCTGAGGTCTTTGGCGACCACGGTGCTGATGTCTCGTCCATTAACCAGGGAGGTGCCGCTTGCTGGCGGCTCAAGATACCGGGAACGGTAATCACCGATGCCGTACAGGCAGCACCAAAAGTGGTGAAGCTCGGAGCACGAGATGAAAATAACTGCCTTATTCTTGATGGGCATGAGCCTAGAGTGCGCTTCGCCTCGGGCTCTGAGGCTAACAAGTGGCTGGATGTGGATATGGAGGCTTTTGTCAGTAAGCGTAACCCGGGCACCGAGGTTGAGTTCCCCGTGTTCAGGGTAGAGAAGGGCACTGTGGACAGGCTAGTCAAGGCAGCGCGTCTCTGTGAGCATCTGGACTCCTGGGACAGCTTTCTGCGCACGGTCAATATTCAGGATGATGACATCACCGACGATAACAAGGATGTCAACAAGTTCTTTGCCTCACTGAACAACACCACTAAGCATGTGATGTCCGGGCTTACCGAACTCAGTCAACTGAGCAATGTGGTCAGGATGGCTCAGACTATAGCTGGTGGCGAGGACAGGTTAAGGGAGAATCCCATCATCTCTTTCATCACCTGTATAGTAAAAAGCCCTCTACAGCTTGTGGACGATACCACACAGAAGGCGATAGAAATAGCCAAGAGTGGCATCCCATTGGTCATCTCCAGTTCCCCCCAGGGTGGCTCCACTGCCCCTATTGGAGAAGATGGTATGGTGGCTCAGATTAATGCTGAGATTCTGGTTGGTATCGCCTTAACTCAACTGGTAAACAAAGGTACTCCTGTGCTCTATGGCAGTGTGCCCAGCAGAACCCGTCTGGATAACCTTTATGACACTTACGGAGTCCCTGAATTCAATCAATATAACATTGACTGCGTGCAGATGGCACGCTATTACGGTCTACCCTGCTACTCCACCGGCGGTGTCTCTGATGTAAAGGTACCCGGGATACAGGCATCGGTGGAAAGGCTATTTTCGCACATCCTGGTGACACTCGCTGGTCCTCAGTATATTCACTATGCTTTTGGTCTTCTGGAGCGAACCAATACCTTCTGCCCTGTTCAGGCAGTGCTGGATGATGCCCACATAAGTATGGTAAAGAGGTTTGTCAGCCAGCCGATGGTAACCGCTGATAGGATTTCAGAATCTCTGAAGCAGGTAAGAAGGGTCATGGGCACCTCCGATAAGCTCTACATTCTCTTTGTGCGGAGAGCGTTTCGCTCTGGGGAGATTACACCCCCGTATCCCTTCGAGGGTAAAGATATGGGGGACGAGACGCTCTTTTGGGCGCAAAAAAGGATGGAGGAGATTTTGTCATTGCCCCCATCCCATATAGCCGAGCCGGTTGTGGATAGGGTGTTTCAGGAAGTGCCTGGTCTGCTGACAAGACTGAGAAGTTGATAGGATTGGAGGTAGATAATGACGGAGGATATACTGGCACTTATCAAGGAGAATGTCATCCAGGGAAGAATAACCGGGGATGACGAAGGCTTTGATGAGGGGTTGGTGGGGCAGGCTGGGGTCAGTGAGCTTACCGAGACAGCCCTTGCCCAAGGCATTAGCTCCGAGGATATAATAAAGCGGGGACTAAGTGAAGGTATGGACATCGTGGGACGGAAATTTGAGGCTGGGGAGTATTACCTTCCAGATATGCTAGCCTCGGCAAAAGCAGTGGGAGCAGTTATGGAGATACTGGAGCCTTACCTTATCGAGAGTAACATCAAGTCCAAAGGCAAGATAATTATGGCTACGGTGAAAGGGGACTTTCACGATATTGGGAAGAACATAGTCTCAATACTGCTACAAGGTGCCGGTTATATGGTTAAGGATTTAGGAAATGACATTGACCCTCAAGCTATCGTAGCTGCGGTGAGGGAGGAGAAGCCTCAGTTTCTGGGACTATCTGCCTTACTTACCAGCACTATGTTACGTATGAAGGACACCATCCAGGCACTCACCGACAGTGGAGTCAGGGATAAGGTGAAGGTTATCATTGGTGGGGTTGCCACCTCAGAGGAATTTGCCCAAAGCATAGGCGCTGATGGCTATGGTGCTGATGGCTTTCAAGCAGTAAGGGTAATAGAGGCGTTAAACACCAGTCAGGAAGATTAGACAAGCTTATGACTCAGTTGGATGCCTACAATGAAGCATTGCAAAGCGGACTCTACCAGAAGCGCAACGGCCTGCTGGGGAAATATGACAATGTGCGCTACTTCTGGGAGGATGCGGAGCTTGGACTCTACCTTAGACCGTATCTGAAACGGCTGGTAGCTCGAAAGAAGGAGCGTAGTGAAGGGATTCACCTTTTAGACCTGGGATGCGGTAGCGGGGATGGCTTTGAGTTCATCACCAGCATCAACGACAGCAAGTCCTTGATTTCAGAGGACAACGCAAAGGTTATAGAACCTGATATGCTTAAGTTCTACCAAGGAATTGATATAAACGAGGGGCTATTGGGGCAAGCCCAGGCTATCTATGGTAACAGAGAGAATATGAGCTTTATCCATTCGGACTTTAACGACTTTGACCCCGGCGCTGATGAACCCTACGAGCTGTATCTGGCTAACTATGGTTCGCTGTCCCACAATACCGATGAGCAGACTATAGAACTCTTGAGCAACATCGCCAAGCATAGCCAGGATGGTGCCCTCATCATGGTTGACTGGCTAGGACGTTACTCATATGAGTGGCAAACACTGTGGACAAAGGACCTTGAGCATAACCAGTGGATGGACTATGTTATCTCCTATATACACTCGGACGGTAGGGCAAAGCAGTCAGAGATGACCTGTTTCCCATTGAGGATTATGGGGCGACAGGAGGTTATGAATATTTATCGACAGGCAAAGAGGAAGGCGGGAGGACTTATCACATTGCGGAAGCTGGCTGACCGTTCCTCATTCGTGGGACGCCACATGGATACAGCTCAATATAATCCCTACTGTCAACCCCTGCGCCGGGTGGTCAATTCTCTTTTTGAACCTGGCCTGTGCACCAATCTAGATGAGGCGCTGGTTGTCTATGTCCCCGGAGATGGCTTCACTGAGGTAAACGCCTACTACCAGAGGTTCGCTGATTGCTGGAACTATCTGGTAACCTATACCAAGGCACTAGTTGATGGAGGCAAGCTCCCGGAAGCACTGCCAGAGATGCCTCTGCCTCTTAGGAGAGCGACCAGGGCTATGAAGGGCATAGTGGGAGCAGCCGCTAGGATAAAAATAGGGAATGCTCGGACTAGCCTGATTGAGCCGCAACTGGGATACTGCCTCAGGGAGCTTGAGATGAGGCTTCAGCGGGGTCAGGGGTGTGGGCATGGGCTGGTGGCTATCTTTGAGGTGGTGAAATGAGAGCTTTTGCTGTCATTTTGTGGGGAGCTTTTATCGGATGAGTGGGTTGGCAGTTGCCTGCGGTAACTCTAATCGTAATCAAGTGGAAGCCATGATGCAAGCAATTGCCCACCGGGGACCCTATGTCTCAGCGATACATGAAGGTGACCAAATCATCGCCGCTCAGAACTATCTTCAGGCAGACGGCGCTGTTAGTGGCGATAGGGTGAAGATTCCTGTTCGCAGCCCCGGCAATCCCGACCTCATGATTTGCTATGACGGGCAGATAGGCAATTGGGCTGACCTAGCTCGGGACCACAATATATCCGATGGTCCTTTCCCAGAGGAGCGTTTACTGCTTGCCCTTTATCACAAATATGGCAAGGAAATGCTCAAATACTTGACTGATGCCATCTTCTCGTTTGTCATTATTGATGGGAAACATTTCTTCGCTGCCCGCGATATGCTTGGGATAAAACCCCTTTTCTATGGATGGAAAGATAAGACTTTATACCTTGCCTCTGAACTCAAGAGTATTTTACAGATAACCAAAGAGGTCTATGAGTTCTCCAGTGGCTACTACATGGATAGCAGCGGGCAGTTGACCAAATTTGCTGAACTGCCGGAAAGCATGCCGAAATTATCTGACTCCAGTGTTGATACAATGGCCAGTGACATACGGGAGATTATCGAGCGAAGTTTAAGAAGTCGCCTGGATTTCAGTGTGCCTACTGGCGGGCTGCTTAGTGGGGGGATGGATAGCAGCGTCATCAACTACTTGGCAAGCAAGGTCTACAAGGAAAAGTTCGGTCCGAGTGCTAAACTCCAAACCTTTGCTGTAGGGACAGAAGAGAGTGAAGATATCCAGCGGGCACGCCTCATGGCTAGCTACATTGATTCCCAACACCATGAGCTTATCGTGAACCTCAAGCAGTTTCTTGTGGCTCTACCAGATGTAATCTACTATCTGGAGTCCTTTGACCCCTCTCTGGTAAGAAGTTCTATTGTGAACTACCTCATCTCTCGGTATGCTAAAGAGCAAGGTATCCAGGTGCTTCTGTCTGGTGAGGGGGGTGATGAGGTGTTTTGTGGTTATCTATACCTCATGGACTACCCGGTCGAAGAACTATTTGCCAAGCAGATGGAATGCCTTGGATTTTTGCATAATAATGCTTCGTTGCGCCTCGACCGTATGAACATGTGCAACTCTGTCCGCGTCGTGGCTCCGTTGGTGTCAGGAGAGCTACTACAGTACTCTATGACCATACCTCCTCAATATAAACAGAAGCCTGAGGCGAATCGGAAAATTGAAAAATGGATTTTCCGCAAGGCGTATGAAGACCTGTTACCCCAATCCATAGTATGGCGGAGCAAACAGGAATTCTCTCAGGGCTCCGGCTCTGCCGATGTGCTACCAGCATACTTTGAGGAGCAGATTTCTGACCGTGAGTTGGCTGAGGCACAGGACAAGTATCCCATGGTCCGTAGCAAAGAGGAGCTCTACTACTTCAATCTTTTCACTGAATATTTCGGCGTTAATCATCATGCCCTGAAAACTGTAGGCCAATGGGTCAGCCTGTAGATAAACCCGTTCCATATTTTCGTAGCTTATATGATATACTGATTGGTGAAAGCTAATGGAAAACAGAGATGTCAAACTGGTAGAGGAAATCCTTAGCCTTAAAAGGGAGAGGAATGCTGTTATCCTGGCTCATAACTATCAACTGGGTGAGGTTCAGGATATTGCCGACTTTGTCGGTGATTCTTTGGAGCTAAGCCAAGATGCCGCCAAAACCAAGGCAGAGGTGATTGTATTTTGCGGAGTCCAGTTTATGGCAGAGACTGCCTCTATCCTCTGCCCGGATAAGGTGGTCTTGCTCCCAGATATACATGCCGGTTGCCCTATGGCTGATATGATTACTGCTGAAAGTCTGAGGGAGAGGAAGAGGGAACTCCCAGATGCTACCGTGGTTTGCTATGTTAACTCCTCGGCGGAGGTAAAAGCGGAATCAGATGTTTGTTGCACCTCGGCCAATGCCGTCAAGGTTGTTGAAAGCCTGGATGCCGAAGAGATACTATTTGTTCCCGACCAATACCTGGGTCATTATGTCTCCACCAAGAGTGATAAAAAGATAAGCCTCTGGCCTGGGTTTTGCCCTACCCATATTAGAATACAGCCGCAGGATATCATCAAACTAAAGAAGGAGTACACGCAAGCTAAGGTAGTAGTTCACCCCGAATGTAGACCAGAGGTAATTGCTCTGGCTGATGAGGTTTTGAGCACAGGTGGGATGTGTAGATTTGCCCCAAAAACAGAAGCCAAGGAGATAATTGTGGGGACAGAGATGGGAATAATACACCGACTGAGGAAGGAGAATCCAGGCAAGAGGTTTATTTCTGTCTCTGAGCAAGCTATCTGCCCCACAATGAAGCTAATCACCTTGGAGAGTATTCTTTGCTCACTAGAAGAGATGGCTCCTGAGGTTAAAGTCCCTGAGGATATCCGGTTGAGGGCAAAAGCGGCTGTGGATAAGATGCTCAACTAAGGCTGGGCAAAGAGGCGATGGTGGTGATGAAAGGAATCATCAAATACTCGCTATAGCGGTTTGGCGGGTATGTTGCACTTATAGCTTGTGGCTGGTATAATAACTTTTGTGGACGCTGCGTAACCGGGGTGGCTATAGCCTCTCGTTCCTAAACAGAGTGGGAGGTTTTTATTTGGATAGATTGAGAGGATTTTAACCACGGTTTTTGACAAGGGGCAACCGACAACTAAGGGTGAGAAGCTGGAGATAATGCGCCATTCTGCAGCTCATGTTATGGCTGAGGCGGTTCAGTCAATCTTTCCTGATGCCAAGTTTGGCATTGGTCCCGCTATTGAATCTGGCTTTTATTATGATTTTACTCTACCCCGCTCCCTCAATCCTGATGATTTAGAGACCATTGAGGCTAAGATGAGGGAAATAATTGCTTCCGATGTGCCTTTTATTAGAGAGGAAGTGGCTAAGAAAGAAGCTCGACGGTTGTTTGCCACTCAGCCCTATAAACTGGAGTTAATAGACGAAATTCCAGATAATAAAGTTAGCTTGTATCGGCAGGGTTCGTTTGTTGACTTGTGCCGTGGTCCTCATCTAAGTTCTACCGGGGAAATAAAAGCATTTAAGCTGGTTAGCATTGCCGGTGCCTACTGGCGGGGTGATGAGCACCGCCCTATGTTACAGCGAATATATGGCGTTGTCTTTGATACCGAGGAGGCTTTGGCAGAACACCTGGAAAAACTTGAAGAAGCTGCCAGGCGTGACCATAGGAAATTGGGTAGGGAGCTTGACCTGTTCAGTATCCATGATGAAGCTGGTCCAGGGCTGGTCTTCTGGCACCCCAAGGGGGCAGTGATACGTCGTGTTATTGAGGATTTCTGGAAGGAAGAGCACATTAAGCGGGGCTATGATATTGTATACACCCCTCATATTGCCAAACTAGATTTGTGGAAAACCAGTGGCCATTGGGAATTCTATCATGATTATTTATATAGCCCAATGGAGGTAGAGGGGCAGGAGCATATTATTAAACCAATGAATTGCCTGGGTCATATCTTAATCTATAAAACAAGGCGGCATAGCTATCGTGAGCTACCGCTGCGTTATGCCGAGCTGGGCACTGTTTATCGTTATGAGCGTTCTGGGGTATTACATGGGCTATCCCGGGTCAGGGGCTTTACCCAGGATGATGCCCATATTTTTTGCCGATTTGACCAGTTACAAGACGAGGTAGTAGAGGTTCTGGATTTAGCCCGCTTTATGATAGATACCTTTGGCTTTACCAGTTATCGGGTGTTACTCTCTACTCGACCCGAGAAGTATGCTGGCTCTATTCAGGTTTGGGACGAGGCTACAGAGACATTAAGCCAGGCTCTGGCTCATCTAGGGCTTGCCTATAAAATAGACCCGGGAGAGGGTGTCTTTTACGGACCTAA
Source organism: Dehalococcoidia bacterium (assembly GCA_030643695.1). Lineage (GTDB taxonomy): Bacteria > Chloroflexota > Dehalococcoidia > Dehalococcoidales > DAOWKM01 > DAOWKM01. The sequence goes on from DAOWKM010000081.1 coordinate 9,232, forward strand.
GATAGATATTAAATTTGAGGATGCTCAAGGCAGGGCGTGGCAGGGCCCCACTATTCAAGTTGATTTTAACCTCCCCCAGCGGTTCAATGTTACCTATGTTGGTGAAGATGGTGAGGAGCACCTGGTGGCGATGGTGCATCGCACCGTCCTTGGTAGTATGGAGCGCTTCCTTGCCTCGCTTATTGAGCACTATGGGGGTGACTTCCCGGTGTGGCTGGCACCAATTCAGGTAATGGTCATACCGGTAGCCGACCGCCATCTGGATTATGCTCATAAGCTGGGGGTTGAACTTAAAAACGATGGGATACGTGTAGAAGTTGATGCTCGGTCGGAAACGGTGAACCTTAAAATTCGGCAGGCACAGCTTGATAAGATACCGTATATGCTGGTGGTAGGTGACAGAGAGGTGGCTGACTCTACAGTTTCCATCCGTTTGCATGGCGGGGAGCAACTGACTTCCCAGTCCTTTGATAACTTCAAGAAAACCATTAAAATGGCTATAATGGACAAGGTAAAAGACTTGAAGTTATAATGATGGTGCTTATCATTTGATTAGTATTAAGGTGATATGCTATAGTTTCTATCTATAAAATACCTGTGCTTGGTGGAGGTAAGTAAGGACATAATTAAGAATCTGCGGGTTAACGAGCGGATTATAGCTAAAGAGGTTCGCCTGGTGGGGGAGAAGGGGGAGCAATTAGGGATTATGCCCTTGTATCAAGCACGGGAGATAGCCAGGGAGCATAATATTGACTTGGTTGAGGTAGCTGCTGCCTCAGTCCCTCCGGTATGTCGCCTTCTTGACTATGGGAAGTATAGGTATGAGCAAGCGAGGAAAGAGCGCGAGGCGAGAAGGAATCAGAAGGTCTCCCTGCTCAGAGAAGTCCGATTACGACCCAAGATTGGCGACCATGACTTTGAGGCTAAGGCGAGACTGGTCAAGAAATTACTGAATGGTGGAGACAAAGTTAAGGTGACAGTAATGTTTAGAGGACGTGAAATCACCCACCCTGAAATTGGCTGGCGATTATTACAGAGAATGTCAGAATCATTAACCGAGGTGGCCTCTGTTGAGAGACAGCCAGTGCTAGACGGGAAAAGGATGCTCATTATTCTGTCACCAGCAGTTACTCAGAAAACTAAGGTAAAGGAATCTTAGGATGCCGAAGATTAAAACTCATAAGGGGGCACAGAGCCGCTTCCACATTACCGGTAGCGGCAAAATTATGCGGACTAAGGGACCGAAGAGCCACCTGCGCCGCCGAAAAGCCAAACGGACTAAGCGCCTTTTTGATGAGATGATACCGGTAAGTCCTAGTGATAGGGCTCGAATAAAAAGGCTTTTACCATACGGTGTCAAGTAAATAAGGGAAGGTTATTTAGTAAAGGGATTAAAAGGGGCGAAGCCCCTTTAAGAAATTCCTTCCCTCTCCCCTTCATAAGGGGAGAGGGATAAAGGGTGAGGGGTTGGTACAACAATTTATGAGGAGAATATTTTGCCACGAGTAAAGAGGGGAGTAACC
>DAOWKM010000093.1 GCA_030643695.1 Dehalococcoidia bacterium
AATCTCCCCATTAACGGTATCAAAGGGTACCCCGAAATTAACCAGGTCAGTAATGCGGTCAGGAGCTTCGTTAACTAAGATGCGCACTGCCTCTTCATCGCACAAGCCATCTCCAGCAGCTATGGTGTCCTTAAAATGAAGCTCTGGTGAATCATTCTTACCTATGGCAGCGGCGATACCCCCCTGAGCGTATTTGGTATTGCAGTCGTCAATGCTGCCCTTGGTTAGAATCAGCACGCTCCCCTGCTCCTTTGCCAGCAGGGCAGTATACAGCCCAGCAATACCACTGCCTACTATAATATAGTCATAATAATTCAATTACTTTCCTCAAGAAAGAAAGCTCTAGCCGATGCATGCTAATTTCCCTCAGTCGAGCCCGACTACAGTGGACTTATAGAATCGGCAAATATCTGTTGAGTTCATAGTCAGTCACCTGAGTCCGATACATATCCCACTCTATCTTCTTATTCTTGATGAAGGCATGGAAAACATGGTCGCCAAGGGCTCTTCGCACTACCTCACTCTTTTCGGTGAGATGGATAGCCTCCAGCAGGTTGGCCGGTAGAGTTTCTATCCCTCGCTTCTTTCTTTCCTCCTCGGTCATCTCATAGACATTTTCTTCTATAGGGTCGGGGACTTCGTATTCTTTTTCAATCCCTTCCAGTCCAGCAGCTAGCATCGCGCTGAAGACAAAATAGGGGTTGCAGGCGGGGTCGGGGGACCTGAACTCTATCCTGGTGGCGTTTTCCTTGCCCGGCTTATACTCAGGGACACGTATTAGGTCGGCTCGGTTCCGCCGTGCCCAGGAAAGATACACTGGTGCCTCGTAGCCAGGAACCAGCCGCTTGTAGGAATTGACCCATTGGTTGCAGACCAGGGTGATTTCGGGGGCATGCCTCAGTAGCCCAGCTATATACTGCTTGGCTATGTTAGAAATGTGATATTCATTATTCCTGTCAAAGAAGGCATTCCTGTCGCCCTTGAATAGCGACTGGTGCACATGCATGCCACTACCATTGATACCGAAAACGGGCTTGGGCATGAAGGTAGCGTAAACCCCATGCGTCAGGGCTATTTGCTTGACTACCAGGCGGTAGGTCATCACATTGTCAGCCATGGTTAAGGCATCAGTATACCTCATGTCTATCTCGTGCTGGCTGGCGGCAACCTCGTGATGGGAATACTCAACGCCGATGCCCATTTCCTCCAGAATAAGAACCGTTTCTCTCCTCAGGTCAGTGGCAGCGTCCAGAGGGGTCAAATCAAAGTAGCCTCCCTCATCTAAAGGTTGAGTCCCCTTTGAATCCTGAAAGTAGAAGTACTCCAACTCAGGTCCTACATAGAAGGTATAACCCATATCTGCCGCCCGCTTGAGGTTCCTTTTCAAAACATACCTGGGGTCACCTTCAAAAGGCTCACCGCCAGGTCTCAGGATGTCGCAGAACATTCGGGCTACACCATGCTCAGTAGGTTGCCAGGGGAGGAGTTGAAAGGTGTCAGGGTCAGGCATAGCCACCATGTCACTTTCGTCAATGCGGGCGAACCCTTCAATTGATGAGCCGTCAAAACCCATCCCCTCTTCCAGGGCTCCCTTTAGCTCCTCCACGGTGATGGCAAAGCTCTTAAGGAAGCCCAAGATGTCAGTAAACCACAGTCTGATAAACTTTACATCATGTTCCCTTGCCATCTTGAGGACATATTCCTTACCTTCCTCTCTACTTCTGCTTGTCATTTTACCTCCCTTTTTAATTCTAGATTTTTCAGATAGCGTTTTCGCCTTTCTCTCCAGTTCGGACGCACACGGCGTTCTCCACTGGCAGGATAAATATTTTACCATCATTGACCTCATCAGTGCTAGCCTTGGTTACAATAGCATTGACTATCCCCTCCACATCTTTGTCAGCAGCCACTCTCCACATAATTTGGTCTACACTTATTGACAAACCTTATTTATCCATTATAATAAAAGTCACTCGGTATAGAAAAAATAATTAATGGAGGTTCAGAAATGTGCAGCTAGTTTTATCTTAGCTTCTCTCTTAGGATTTTAGCGTCCCGGGTTTGAAGCTAAAAATGGAACTTTTCAAGTGTTAATACTAGAGGAGGAAATGGATGAAACGAAAGAAAATAGCATCGTTAGTAGTGGGATTGCTGGTAGTAAGTCTGCTGGTTATGACCCTAGGTTCTTTTGGCTGCGCGCCAACGCCAGCTAAGGAAAAGTATGTTTGGGTTACGCCACCTGTAGGGGGTACCCTATACATTACCACCGGTGCTCTTGCCTTAGTAGCTGATGAGGTTGGTGGGATAAAAAGCTATGTGGAAACGGTTATCAACTGTGATGTAGTGCAAATGGATGTGAACCTGGGGAAAGCAGATTTTGGACAGACTGGTACTCCGAGAGTAGAGGCGGGGTATTATGGCACCTTCGCCGCTTTCAAGGGGGAGGCAACCAAGGATATCCGTTTGGTTATAGTTGGTCCGGCAACAAAAACCCCGTGGTTTTCAATGAAGAAGCAGGCTAATATAACCACCTTTGATGAAATGAAGGGCAAGATATTACTGGGCGGTGTCACCGGGCTGTATATGAATTATGCTGAGGCATCACTGAAGTATCACGGCGTGTTTGACGACATTAAAGAGCTAAGGATGGGGGTTGGCTCGGCTGACCTTGCGCGTGCCCTGATAGAAGGTAGGGTTGATGCTGCCTTTGCCTGGACCGGTACCTTCATGTATGATTATGATGCCGCTGGGGGATATAACATTATTGAGGAGACACCCGAGGACGTAGCGGCGATAAACGCCCAATACGGTCAGAGCGGCTGGTTTGGCACCACGCTGTACGAAGGTGAGTTTGATGCACCCAAAGACTATCAAGTAGCCGCATTTGCCGTCCCTCTTATCACCAATATAAATGTGTCCGATGATGTTATCTATACCGTGGTCAAATCCATCATTGAAAGCGAGGAAAGGCTCGACAAGATTCACACGAAAGCCGGATTGTTTAATAAGGAAGGTGCGCTGAAAGCCTTGCCCTGCCCTATTCACCCCGGAGCCAAGAAGTATTACCAGGAGCAAGGTATGTGGACTGACGCGCTGGAAGCCAGGAACCAGGAACTCCTGGATGTGTGGGGACTTAAAAAGTAACAGGTGTTTAGCGGTGGATGAAAAGCTTCCTATCACAACTCTGCTACCTTCTATGGTAGTGGGGTTGTGGTAGTGGGGTAGAGCTTAATAACTTCAGTCAAGAGTGGGCTGAAGTAGTTTTGATGTGTTATTTTTTTGCTCATTGGGCAGTTTGATTTCAGATAATTTACTGGTAAGAACAGAGGGACTTTCTCATTGGTGGAGGTCTCTCCTTTTATTAAGGAAGAATTATGGCTAACTCTTATCAACGAGAAGAGGAAACCAAGCCCGTGGAGCGCTATCGTCACTTTAGGGGCTATTGGGGTTGGGTTTTTTCGGCTACGGCGATAGCCTTCACCATTTTGTATCTAGCAGACCTAGCGGGGTTTTTTGATGACCCGGCGCATTATGTTTCCCCCTTCCAGTTCCTGTACTTTGTCGTCGCTCTGTCAGCCATATATTCGCTCTGCTATATTCCAGGGACAAAGAATGCTCCCCGGGATAGGTTGACCTGGTACGATATATTGCTCATTGTTGCCATATTACCGACCACCGTGTACCTGTGGATTAACTGGTATGAACTCAAGTTCTCCGTGATTGGACTATCTACTTTTCAAGTGGCTTTCATGGTACCGACATTTATCGCCTTTCTTGAGGCAGTGCGGCGGGTTGTGGGATGGATACTGCCCTTCATTGGCATTTTAGCCATAATTTATATTTTTGTTAGCCCATATCTACCCGGTGTTCTGGAATCTCGCCCCCATACCTTTTCCTCGGTAATAGAATCGCTGTTCATAGGCGAGGAGGGCATTTATGGTAATGTCATGAACCTCATCGTGTTCGTGATATCTATTGTGTTCATTTTTGGTGGCTTCCTTCGCGTCCTGGGTGGGGAAAGGTACTTTACCGACTTCGCTGCCGCCTTAGCCGGGCGTCAGAGTGGGGGGGCAGCCAAGGTAGCGGTGATTGGTAGTGGTCTCTTTGGGATGCTATCGGGGAGCGGGGTGGCTAATGTTGCCGTTACCGGTCAGATAACCATCCCAATGATGAAGCAATCAGGACAGAGAGCGGAGTTCGCTGGGGGGGTGGAGGCGGTTGCCTCTACCGGGGGGACATTTATGCCGCCAGTGATGGGAGCTATTGCCTTTCTTATGGCAGACTTCTTGGATATGTCCTACTGGTCAGTGTGTATTCACGCTTTCATTCCGGCAATCCTCTATTATTTCATCCTGTTCTTGCAGGTGCACCAGGAATCGGTGCGTAAAGGCATTATGCCAATACCTAGAGAGGACATGGTTTCGCCTCTTGGTGTGATGAAAAGGGGCTGGACAATAATCATTCCTATAGTAGTTTTGGTATATTTTCTGGCGGTGAAGGGGTGGTCGGTTCAGACGGCATTTTTATATGCCACGGCAGTCCTGGTAGTAGTATCTTGTATCTATAAAGAGACGCGTCCCATGCCAAGAAGGTTTGTCAGGGCGCTAGAGGAAGGCGGGCGAGCTGTTCTTACCTTTATTCCCCTGATAATAGTCGTCGGCGTAATTCTGACTAGCATTAACATAACCGGCTTGGGAGTTAGACTGACCCATACCCTGACTATCATTGGCGCGGCGAATCCTTTTTTGTTGATAGTGGTAGCTATAGCTGGTGCTTTCATTATGGGTATGGCAGTATCAGGTATTGCCACCTACATCCTTCTGGGGATATTTATTGCCCCCATAGTCGTCGGTGCCCTGAATGTAGAGCCGATGGCGGTTCATCTTTTCCTGATGTATATCGCCAGCACCTCAATGATTACCCCGCCAGTGTGTTTGGCAGTTTATGTTGCCTGTTCTATAGCTCGTTCTAAACTGTGGCCAACCGGGCTGGAAGCGGTGCGTTTAGGTCTGGGTATGTACATTCTGCCATTTATCTTTCTTGTTAACCCGGCTGTCATGCTATTCGGGGGACCATTTGAAGTGGTGAGAGCGGTTGCTGCCGGCGTGGTGGCATGTGTATGCCTAGCCACAGGGGCAATGGGGTATTTCTTCTTTACCAAGATTAATTTTGTCTATAGGATTGCCTTATTCTTGAGTGGGATTGCCGTAATGTTCCCCTGGATACAGGTTCAACTAATAGCTGGCGGAGTTATCATTGCCACCGTAATTGGCATAGTGCTTCCCTGGTGGCGGGCAAGAAGTGCCTCCCAAATATCTGGCGGAAGCAATTAGACTGGAGTCTTTAACGCAGAAACCTGACCAGAGACCTAACATCCTCAAGTTGTTCTAAATCCGTTATCATCTCTACTAGCTGGCTAACCTTGTTCTCAGGGAACTCCTTTACCCCGAAGCGGGAGCACCGTCTTGCCTTTTCAGCACAGTCCTCCAGGGTCATCGGCTTTTGGGGAGACCCTTTGGCATAAAGCATCTTTTGGGAAAAGCTTTTGCCATTTCTGGTTTTGATTTCAGCTACATGTAAATATAAAGGCAAGTTCAACCTACTAGCTTCCTGTTCAATGTCCTGGTCTAAGACGATTTCCACCTTGTCAACTTGGCTAAGGCGTCCGGCATCCTTTATTGCCTCAGGGGTGAAATCTTCCAAGAATACATCACCTCGGAATATAGCACTACCTACAGTATAAGGTAGGCTAAATATGGCATCGCCCGGGTTCTTGGGTCGGTACTTAACCTCTGGCGGGTGACAGGCATTGTTATACATACGCTGGTTAACCCTCAGCACTACCCTATCAATATCCTCATTAGATAAATTATTCTGGTGCATGATTTCTATCACATTTCCGACAGCGGCACTGGTATAACCGCAGGAGGGATAGAGCTTAGCGGCTAAATTCAGGATTTCATATGCTTCCCCCAAACCATTGAGTAGCCGGTTGATATCATAGGGAATACCACGATAATAAACTGGGTAGAGGCCAGCTTTGCCTTCCAGAAAATTCCTCGCTCCAGCCATCCCTTTTTGGGCTAGTATTGCCGATAACAGCCCGGCTCTGGCTGAGAAGCCCTGCTGCAGGGCGATAGCTGAGCCACCACCGCTATCTTGGACGCATTGAGTATTGCCGGCAGCTTGACTATAGGCTAGCCCGAGAGCGTTGGTCATCTCCTCTGAGCTGAGCCCTATGAGCTTTCCAGCGGTGGCGGCGGCACCAAACAACTCGTGCAGTGCTGACGCCCATCCACTGACGCCAGAGCAATAATCAGGCACTAAACGCATCCGGCACGTAATCTCTGACCCGGTGACCACGGCGGTGATAAACTCCCTGCCGGTCACTCCACCGCAAAGCTCGGCAGTAGCCAGTGCCACTGACATCATAGTGGGAATAGGGTGTACCCCTAAGGTCATGTGATACTCATCAAGATCAAGGGCACGACCCATAGCAGAGTTGACCAGAACCGCCTGATGAGCTGGCACCATGGCATCGTAGAAGAAAATCGTGCTTTCTGGCTTACCACCCCACTGCTTGACCAGGGTGGCTATTTCCCTGACAATTGGCGCCCCTGACCCGGCAATACTTACCCCCAGTGTATCAACGATGCTTTTCTTAGTGGCTAGGGTAACCTCAGCTGGGAGGTCATTATATGTTACCGAACTAACATAGTTAACCAGCTTCTGTTCAACACCCATCTTTCTTTCTCCTGTTGACCTTGATTATGAAACGATAGGTTATTCCTCCCCCTAATGTCAATAGCCCCATAGTCACCTAAACCCATTTTGGGTAGATGAGAACATTATATTGACAGACCAAAGATGCTATATTAGAATTAAGATTCAACAAATAGTGCCTTCTTGACCAGAATAGGTAAGGTAAATTCCAATCAATTTTAGGGAGGATGGATATGTTGTATCTGGTAAGAAACACTTCGGAAATTCATGGGGAAACTACCATTCCGGCATCAAAGTCTCACTCGGTTAGAGCAATGGTTACCGGGCTTTTAGCTGAAGGAAAATCTGAGGCGGTGATTAGAGATGCCTGCTGGGATGCTCATTGTATGGCTGATGTAGTATCAAAGCTTGGTGCTAAGGTGACTGTTGATGGGAATAAGTGGGTTATTGAGGGCAGGGGAGGGAGGCTGGAAGCCCCTAAGGATGTGCTAAACATTGAAAATTCGGGAACAGGGTTGTGTATAACTACCGCAGTGGCGGCGCTCATTGATGGTTACTCTGTCATCACTGGAGACGACCAGATAAGGTATAGGCCGGGGAGGCAGGTTCAGACGTTGTTAGATGCTCTAAAAGAGCTTGGAGCTGAAGCATTTTCCACCAAAGGAGACGGTAAACCACCCTTGGTCGTCAGAGGGGTAATAAAAGGGAAAAAGCTTGCTCTACCCGGGCTAACCTCTCAGTGGTTTACTCCTATACTTATTGCCGCCCCGCTGGCTGAGAAAGATACAGAAATCGTGGTGGAGAACCTGCATGAATCTCTCTACGTTGAAATGACACTTCAGTGGCTTCATAGATGCGGGGTGAAAGTGGACCGGGAAGGCTTGGGCAAGTTTTATATCTACGGTGGTCAGCACTACCAGAGTTACCAGTTTACATTACCCGCGGACTGGGAATCGGCTAGCTATGTGCTTGTTGCTGGAGCCATAATAGAGGATGCTGAGGTAACCGTTTATGGTATGGACACGAGAGACATACAAGGGGATAAGGTAATAATCAAGATTTTGGAGAATATGGGAGCAGACATTGAGGTGAGGAACTATGGGGTGGATGGGATAGTGATAAGAGGGGGGAGGGAATTAACCGGAATAGAGATAGACTGTAGAGAGCTGCCCGATGCCATACCTCACCTAGCGGTGCTTGGAACTCAGGCTAAAGGAAAGACGGTGCTGACGAATGTGGCACCATCAAGAATTAAGGAGACAGACAGGGTGTCTACTATAAAGATGGAGCTGGAGAAGATGGGGGCCGAGATTGAGGATAAGGGGACTGAGGCTATCATACATCAAAGCAAGCTTCACGGAACCTGGATAGATGGGCATAATGACCATAGAATTGTTATGGCTTCCGCCATTGCCGGCATGGTTGCTGAAGGAAACACGGTAATATCTGACGCTGAATTTGTTAAAAAATCCTATTCTACCTTTTATGAAACATTTAAGGGTCTTGGCGCCCAAATTCTAAAAGTAGAATAGGGTAGTGCCACCATCTGACTGGACTTTAGCCGGTCTAGCTAACCGTCAGCATTCGGTCAACTGCCTGTTTGGCTTTTAGCCGTACCTCTTCGGGAACAGTTACTATATTTTGCTTGAACTCCATTGTCTGAGCTACTGTCTCTAGGGTTGTCTTCTTCATATCAATGCAGATTTGGCTATTTGTCACCAAGTAGAAGGACTTGCCTGGGTTTTCCAGGCGTAGGCGATGAAGTATGCCTTCCTCAGTGCCAATAATGAAGCTCCGGTGTGAGCTTGCCTTCACATAACGAAGCATCTGTGAAGTGCTAAGGGCGGCATCAGCCAGAGCTATTACCTCTGGTCGGCACTCGGGATGGACTAATATTTGGGCATCAGGGTGGAGTTGTTTTGCCAGCTTTACCTGCTCTGACCTAAGCCGATGGTGGACATAGCAGAAGCCGGGATAAATGATTATATTCTTTTTAGTTTTGGTAGCGGTATAGTAACCCAGGTTCTGGTCAGGGATGAAAATTATGTTATCGTTGGTTATTGAGTTTACCACCTTATCGCTATTAGCCGAGGTGCAGCAGATATCACTTTCCGCCTTGATTTCGGCTGATGAATTGATGTAGCAGGCAACTGATGCCTCGGGATGTTTTTGCTTCCAGGCAGTTAGTTCATCAATGTTAATCATATCGGCTAGCGGGCAACCGGCACTACCTTCTGA
>DAOWKM010000105.1 GCA_030643695.1 Dehalococcoidia bacterium
ACTGGGTTATATCATCAGGCTGGGGAATGCCAGGGCTATATTTCTATCGGCTGATGAGTCAGCTAATGTGGTGGGCAACACCGCCCATATTTTGCTGGAGATAGACGAGTCCCAGGATGTCAGCCAGAAAAAGTATACCAAGGAGTTCAAGCCGATGGGAGCAACGACTAATGTTACCACGGTTCACTATGGCACTACCTGGGACGATTCTACCCTGCTGGAGGAGGTAAAGCAGACAAACTATGAGCTGGAGAGGAAGGATGGCATCAAGCGACACTTTCGCTATGATTGGCAGGAGGTGGCTAAGTATAACCCTGACTATTTAGCCTATGTTGATGCCGAGAGGGAGCGCCTGGGGGAGAACCACCCCCTATTTTTAACCCAATACCGGCTGTTGCCTATTCATGGTGGTGGGGGTTACCTGAGCCATCAGCAGAGGGCTCAGCTAAGCGGAGAGCGCCCAAGGAGGCATCAACCTGAGTCGGGTAAGACCTATGTTGCCGGCATTGACCTGGCGGGGGAGGCTGAGGAGGAGGGAGCCTATCTGAGAGCCCTGAAGCCGCGCCAGGATTCTACGGTGGTTACCATTGGTGAGCTAGACTTCTCATTATGCGATGAGGTTCAGAAGCAACCCAGGATATATATTGTTGAGCACTACTGGTGGACAGGTAGAAAGCATGCTGAGGTCTATCCCCAGCTGGTTGATATCCTCAAGAATGTGTGGCATTGCCGCAGGGTGGTGGTTGATGCTAGCGGGGTTGGTCAGCCGGTGAGTTCATTCCTTAGGGCGGCACTAGGCACCAGGGTTTCTCCGTTCACCTTTACCGCTCAATCAAAGTCAGGGCTGGGTTTTAACCTGTTAGCCGCTATTAATTCAGGCAGGTTAAAGATGTATGCCGGGGATGGCTCAGCTGAGGAGCAGGAGTTCTGGTTTGAGATAGAGAAGGCTAAGAGTCAGTATCGTCCTAGCCAGACGATGAACTTCTATGTTGACCCGGCACAGGGGCACGATGACTTCTTGATGAGCTTGGCATTACTGGTTGAAGCGGCTAGCCAGTATGAGCCGAGGGGGGCGAGGGGGAGTATGAGGGATTAAAGCAAGTATCACATAGGAGCAAGTAAATGATTGTTAAATGCGATATAGGGGCGTCGCCTACCCACAATACACCTTCTCAATGCAGATTATATTACTAACGTAAGGGGTGTCAATATATATATGTATGAGGAGAGGACTTGACAAACTGTGTATGTAGGTGTATACACCAGTATATATAATGTAGTATATTATGGTATATAATGGTAACAGATGGTAGTGTAAAGTAGTATGAGGTAGTAAGAGATGCGGTTAAGGGGGTTTTGAAGGTAAAACCTATAAAGAATGAGGATAAAAAATGGCAACCAAAGTTCATATGCAGAAGATTAATTTCAACTTCGATTGTAGAAAAGCCACTCAAGCACTTAATTATTTTGCTATAAAAGCAGGTGGCACAATTAATAGAATGAAAGCAATCAAGTTAGTATATCTTGCTGACCGTTATCATTTAAGGAAATACTGTCGTCTTATAACTAATGATATTTATTTCGCTATGGATAATGGGCCAGTAGCCTCTGGTGTAAAAGATATTGCAGAACAAAGCAAGTACATAGGTACGAATGAACGCAACTATGCTTCCGATTATATCGGTGCTGCCCCATGGTATGGTATGAAATCTAAGAAACATATCGATAATGATGTATTTTCTGTTTCTGACATTGAAGCCCTAGAATATTCGTGGAATAAATTCGGGCACCTTGACAGAGAGGCAATTGTAAAGCTCACTCATAAGTACCCTGATTGGTATAAACATAAACTATCACTGGAACAGAATTCTAGAATCCAAATGGATTTAAGCGACTTTTTTGATGACCCAAACTCTGATGTTGATAAATGTTTCGAGTTGACAGATGAAGACAGAGACGTTAGGCGGGAGAAACTTGAAGAGATGCTTTACCTTGAGTCCATTTGGAGATAATGTTTGCCCAGTGCATACGATATAATTAAGTCTACTATACAAGCTGGTTCTGTTTATTACTACTACGAGAAGGCTCTCAAATCACCAAAGCAACATAATTTCATCGTAATAAATATCAACCCATCAAAAGATACAGTCATACTCCTTGTTTGTTCCTCAACTCAAATCGATAATACTCGAAGGCTTAGAAAGCACTGCCCGAGTGAAACGCTAGTTGAAATTACTCCTAATCAATATCCAGGGTTTAGCAAAAGGTCAATAATAGATTGCAACTATGTATTTGAAAAAAGTATAGATGAGATTGGAGATATACATTTCCGGAAAAAACTACAGACAAAACCAGTAATGGGTTTGAGATTGGTTAAGAAATTGAGACAAGGGGTAATGCTTAGTAATCAAATTTCTAATCAAATTAAAGCATTACTACAAACCGATTAATTATTCCAACACCAACCGTAAACCAGGTGAGGTGTTTGAGAGGGGCGAAGCCCCTCTTTTATAATAGTTTCCCCCTCTCCTTATCAAGGGGAGGGGGACAAAGGAGGAGAGGTTACCAAAAACCTTAATAGTAGGCAGTTCTCCTACCCAGCCGGTAGCCAATCAATAGGAGGAGCAATCCGCCAATCCCGATTAGGGTATATAGAATCCAGCCAGTCAGGGCAAAGGAAAAGCCAACATAGAATGACCCAGCACCGGTCCACCCACTTTCATTAGAGGCGCCGTCTACCGCCTTTACCCTCCAATAGTAAGGGGCTTCCTTACTGGTTGATTCTAGCTTCTCAGCTTTGGTTATAGTATATTCTGACTTGGTAAGTCCCTTCTTCTCCAGCACCATAGTAGTGAAATCCTTATCACTGGCAATCTGGAGGGTGTAGGTTATGGGAAGGCTGTCATCGGTAACATCCTCCCAGTCAAAGTATGCCTCTGCCTTGGCTTTGACGCCCATTTTGGGTAGTAGTGGTGTTGGTATTGGTGGTGCCGTTGACTCCATAGTAAAGGTAAGTTGTTTAGTGCTGGTGCCATCACTTACCAGTATAGTATGTTCTCCACTCTTGCTAGCCGGGGCGTTGAAGGTAGCGGCGAAGGCTCCATTAGTATCAGCAGTAGCCGTTTTCACTTCAACATCATCGTATTTGATGGTTACCGTTCCGCTGGCTATAAATCCAGTGCCACTGATGGTGAGCGTTGTGCCCACATCGCCGGTTGTCGGGCTGAGGGTAGCACCAGCCGAGATGGTGAAGTTGACCGCATATTTATTGGTGTCATCGCTGGCTTTTACTTGATAGGTATTGCCAATAAGGGAGAGCACGGCGAAAGTCCCACTGAAGCTGCCAGCACTATTGGTTTTAATTGATGCTGGCGTAGTATTAACCTCGCTACCGGCAAAGGTGATGGTTATATACTTAGAGGCTTTAAACCCGGTGCCGCTGACGGTTACCAAGGTGTCTGGTGGGCCTGAGGTGGGGCTGATGGTTATTTTACACTCCACGGTAAACACAGCCTCGGCTTCAGAACCAGATTCGTCACTGACAGTTATGGTGTGGTCTTCGACCTTGCTCTCGGGGATAACAATGGTGCAGGTAAAATCACCATCACTATCGGTTTTAGCCTCACCCTCAACTATATCATCAGTAATATCTGTGCTGCCATATTCTATGGTGATGTCCTCATCCTCACCGAAGCCAGTGCCGGTAATCTCAACCTCAGTGCCTACTGGACCCTCATCATAGTCTAGCTCAATCTCACCGGCAATTACAGTAAACTCAGCAACAGCTCTTATGCGGGTGCTATCGTCATAGGTGACATAGACATAATAGGTGCCGCCATGCACATCCTCGACGACGTCACCATCGGTGAGTTCATCAGGCACAGTAAAGCGCTTATTTGAGAACTCACCATACGTGTCAACCCATATTGAGGTTTTCACCTTTTCGTAGGCGTTAACCTCAAAGTCGATACGTTCACTTGGGACAGCTTCATCGCTGGAGAAATAGATGTCAACCTCGATGTCAAGCGTGGCCGTGCTTTCAGTGAAATCCTCACCATCAACATAAACATAGTCGCCGATTTCACCACTATCAGGGTCAAGATAAATATCTTCATAGTAGTAGGCGTAAGCGGGATTAGCCGGTATAACCACCATTAGCAGAGGCAAGATAATAGCTATTGCCAGTATTCGGATGATTCTTTTGTACTTCATTTAAACCTATCCCCCTTATAATTATTCCACATAGGCAGTTCTCCTGCCCAACCAGAAGAGAAGAAACCCAAGCAGTACTACACCGAGCCCTATCAGGACATATTTGATCCAGCCAAACTGGCCAGAGGGAGGGACAACATAAAATGACCTCGGGGTTGACCACCCGCTCTGGTTAGAGGCGCCGTCTACCGCCTTTACCCTCCAGTAATAAGGGGCTTCTTTTAGGGCTGGCGGTAGCTCTTCTCCTTTAGTGACGGTATAGTCTGAGTAGGTCAGTCCCTCCTTCTCCAGCACTATAGAAGTGAAATCGGCATCAATGGTAATCTGGAAGGTGTAGGTTATACCGCTGGGGTCAGTAACATCCTCCCAGTTAAAGTAGGCTGTTGCCTCAGCTTCACTGGCTTCTTCGGGTAGTAATGGTGTTGGAGTTGGTGGTGCTGTTTGCTCCATAGTAAAGGTGCGTTTTATGGTGCTGGTGCCATCAGTTATAGTTACGATGTGATTTCCGCCGATGCTGGGGGGGACAGTAAAGGCGATGGAGAAAGCCCCGTTATTACCAGCGGTGGCGGTAGCTACTTCGGTATCATCATACTTAATAGTTACTGTTTGGTTAATCTTAAATCCAGTGCCGTTGACAATAAGCGTGGTGCCAACATTACCTGTAGTCTGGCTGAGGCTGGCACCAGCAGTTACGGTGAATTCTACCATATCGGCGTTATCCTCGTCATCCTCTACCTCTATATCGTAGGTGCCTGGCTTTATTACTGGCACATAAAAGGTGGCTTCAAAGCTGCCGCATTCAGAGGTCTTGCCTTTAGCTACCTCATTCTCATCAAGGTAGATGGTGATACGGCTCTTGTTGCCAAAGCCAGTGCCGCTGACGGTTACCTCGTCACCAAGTGCCCCTGAGGTTGGGGTGATGGTGATAAGTTGAGTCACCTTAAAACTGATTTCAACCGAATTACCCCAGGCATCCTCTACCATAATGGTATGACTGCCGGCAGTGCTGTCAGGAATGGCGAAGCTGTAGGTAAGCTCACCGATAGGGGTAGCTGCCTTAGCGCCCACATTTATTTTAAGACCATCATAGTAATAGAAGGTTACCATCCCATTGGCGTAGAAACCCTGACCATTAATCGTTACCGTAGTGCCAGCAGTACCAGACTTGGGACTATACCCCAAGATTTCAGTGTTTACAATACTAAACGGTCTCCTGGTTCCCAATTGATTACCATGGTCATCTTTAACAGTAACATAAACTCTCCCCGGGGTGGCATTATCGGGAACATTAAAATGAGTGGTGAAGCTGCCCGAGGTAGGAATAATCTGTTTGATTTCAGCGCCACCAAAGAAGATGGAGAGGCTATCGCCAATATATGATTCAAATTTTGTTCCGGTTACGGTAACTTTTGTCCCTACTGAGCCAGAAGCAGGGGATAGGGGGGCTACCTCAGGTGCCGCTAGGGCTGGTGTGGCTGGTATGACCACTACTAATAGGGACAAGATAATGGCTATTACCAGTGCTCGGAAAATCTGGCTACACCCTAGAAAAATCCTTGCTTTTTCTGAGAACCCGCTATTATATTTCATTTCAGGCTCCCCTTTATTACATTAGCCTTTTTCTGGCGCCACGCTTGGGACTATAGGTTGCCGCGAAATTATCTAGGATATCCTGGTTAATTAGCCAGGTATTACGAATCTTTATCGCCGGTAAGTCTCCCTGTCGGCATAGCCGCTTTACTGTTTCTGGATGAACTTTAAGCCGATGGCTTACTTCTATCACATTAAAATAGCTATCTAAGGGTGTCATAATCTTCTACATTAAATATTGCTTTATCAAAATAATAACTCAAATAACTACCTTTGTCAATACCCCGAAGGGCGACAAAATAGCGTTGACTGTTATAGAACATATGTGCTATTCTGGTAGGGCAAAGGTGAATTATGGAGATAGAACAAACAGAGGAACGCAGAAAAATTGAAGACTTTTTGGAGACTCAGGATGGTGAGCTGGATTTGCCACCGGAGTATTGCCACTATCGGGATGATGGCTGTGAATTGGCTACCGCCTATCTAGGCTATAAATCAAGCTGTCTTAACTGCCCGTTTCCAAAATGTATTTACGACCAGTCCAGGGGCAGGCAGCGCTGGTTAAAGAGACAGCGGAACAGGGAGATAGTAAGGCTATTCACTACTGAGGGGAAGGGGGTAAGTGAGCTGGCACTGAGTTTTGGTGTTAGCCAGAGGACGGTGCAAAGAGCACTAAAGAGGGCTAAAAATGAATGAAAACTT
Source organism: Dehalococcoidia bacterium (assembly GCA_030643695.1). Lineage (GTDB taxonomy): Bacteria > Chloroflexota > Dehalococcoidia > Dehalococcoidales > DAOWKM01 > DAOWKM01. The sequence goes on from DAOWKM010000105.1 coordinate 6,505, forward strand.
TATCCCGACACAGTTAACTCGCCGTGATTCAGACCGGCTTAAGGGGTATAAAGAGCTCCTTGATTTTTATCACGGTCGGCATTGGGAAGGCTACGCCAGGCGAGGTGAGAAACGCCTGACCTTTAACTACGCCAAGGTGGTTATAGATAAGGTTACCTCATATCTAATGTCCGGTATTAACTTTGCTGTTGATGCTATAGAAGACTCAGCTGAGGCTAGAACTAGAGCTCAGAGGGCAGAGCAAGCCTTATATCAGGTATATGAGGATAATAATCTGGAGCAGCTTGACTTTGAGACTGAAATAGACTGTGCCATCCTTGGTGATGCCTGTTTTAAGGTTATCTGGGATGCTGGGACGAAAAAGGTCAGGATTACCGCCCCTGATATTCAAGGGATTTATGCCTGGTGGGTGGGGGATGATACCTCAAGGGTGTGGCGGGTAGCCTCAAGGTATAACCTTACCGTGGATGAAACCGAAATCCTGTATAAAGTAAAGCCTAAGGGCAAGACAGCTAACATTGTTGAGCTATGGACAGATAGGGAGTTTGAACTCTGGCTGGATAATGCTCTGGTGGAGAGGAAGCCTAATCCTTATGGCTTTATTCCATTTATCATATACCCTAACCTGAGGGAGCCCAAGAAGTTCTGGGGTATGTCCGATTTGCCCCAGATTATGGAGCCGCAGAGGGAATTAAACCGGGCAATGACCCAGCTATCAAGAATACTGGAGCTATCAGGTAACCCTATCGCTGTTCTGGAGAATATAGAAGAATCTGAGGATATTGCGGTCAAGCCAGGGGCAGTATGGAATATACCTGAGGATGCTAAAGCCTATCTGCTGGACCTGTTGCAAGGTGGTGGCGTCTACCTGCGGTCCAGATGACCAGACTCCAAAGTCGGCATTATCAGTAATGTTGTTGAAGATGGCAACGACATTCTCCTGAAACACCTCTATGCCTAGCGATCCGCTGTTGCTGATGGTATTTCCGTATATTTCGGTTCCTAGATTGGTGTCGATGCCAATTCCACAGTGTGAAGCATTTTCGATAGTGTTCCCGATGACAAGCAACGAAGCACCTTGATTGTAAATGCCCAGTCTGACATTCCTGATAATGTTACCCTTCAACGTTGCCTCAGCAGTAGCACCATATAGCGTCTGGATACCAACGGTTAGATTAGCGACTGGGTCGATACCAGTACCGTCTATTAGGTTGTTAACTACCTTGACGTCAGTACCACTTGGGATGTAAACGCCAGACCAGTCTGGTGTGGGAATCTGGCTGAAATCCTTGATGGAGAAGCCATCCACAATCACGCTATCAGCAGTAATCACGACTGTTCCCTTAATTACTGCCTCGTGTTTAGTGACTGCGTGAAGAATCACACCAATTGTATCGATAGTCACGTTTTCCGAATACGTCCCCGCCGCCACAAGGATGGTGTCGCCATCAGAGGCAGCACCAATGGCAGCCGTGGTGGTGGCAAAATAGTCAACGCCCCAACCAGGCGTAGCCCCATTGTAGTCATCATCAACATACAATGTGTCAGGGCTGGCATAGGCAACTCCTGACCCGATGGAAAGGGTAACTTTAGTTTCCAGGGAAAGCCTGCCCTGAGGGTCAATACTAACTTCCCTCACCGGCAGGAATAGCCCGGCAACAACCAGTGCCAGCGCCACTGGAGGGACTACCAGCCATTTCTTATTAGTCACTAGCCTTTTTAGCCTAGCTAACAATCCCGCTTTCATCCCTAAAAAATTACCCCTTATTGTAATTCGCCATTTGGCAAATGTCAATAGGGTTTACACTTCAATTCTAGGGTGTTAAGTTTAATTATTCATAAAATCTGTGTTAAAATTCCATTAAAAATCTTATGGGTATTTTGACTACCTCGCTCCCGTCTAGACCCCCCCACCGAGATTGCCACGCCTTCGGCTCGCAATGACGCCCTCTTTGTCATTGCGAGGAGTTTGGCGACGAAGCAATCTCTTGAACGAGCACGCTTCCTTGACGGCTAAAGCTAGGGACTATACAATAAGATAGCTAAAGCAAATGACTAAAAAATATGATGTTATCATTGTGGGTGGTGGACCGGCCGGTATCTTTGCCGCTTTAGAGCTGTCTCAGACATCTGACCTGAATATTCTGCTTATTGAGAAGGGTAAAGATATTGATAAACGCAGCAGCCTGGTTAGTGGTTTGGGTGGGGCTGGCGCTTATAGTGATGGTAAACTAACGCTATCATCACGGGTAGGCGGTCGGCTCAGGGATTACCTTGGTGAGAGTAACACCGAAGCCCTGATTAGGTATGTTGATGAGACATACCTCAGGTTTGGTGCCCCAGATAAACTCAGCGGGATTGGTGATAGGGTTGATGAGGTGCGCCGCAGGGCAAGCCTGGTAGGATTGCGCCTGATACCAATGCCTCTTCGTCATTTAGGCACTGAGCATTGCCGCCTGGTGCTCAAGGCGATGCGGGATTACCTTGTTTCACACCTGGAATTTAAGCTTGAAGTAATGGCTTCAAATGTTATCGTTGATGGTGGTGAGGTTAGAGGGATTGAAACCGAGGCTGGGGAAAGGTTTGATTGCCGTTATCTGATTCTGGCTCCAGGTAGGGAAGGGGCCGATTGGTTATCCAAGGAGGCTAACCGACTTAATCTAACCACGCATAATAACCCGGTTGATGTTGGGGTTAGGGTGGAGGTGCCGGTGGCAGTGATGGAAGAGTTGACCAGTGTGCTATATGAGGCAAAGCTGGAGTTCCTGTCAAAGAGCTTTGATGACCGAATTAGAACCTTCTGTATGTGCCCTAATGGTGAGGTGATTATGGAGTCTACCGGGGGTTATGACCCGGTAATCACGGTTAATGGGCATAGTTATGCTGACCATGGTAGTGGCAACACTAATTTTGCTCTGCTGGTAAGCACCGCTTTTACTGAGCCATTTCGGGAGCCGGTTGCTTATGGTAAGTATCTGGCTAGACTGGCTAATATTCTTAGTGGTGGAGTGCTGGTGCAGCGCTTTGGTGACCTACTGGAAGGTCAGCGGTCTACGCCAGCCCGCATTGAGCGGGGTCTGGTTCAACCCACCTTGAAGGAGGCTACCCCTGGTGACCTTAGCTTTGTCCTTCCTTATCGCCACCTTACCGGGCTTGTGGAGATGCTTCAGGCGATGGATAAGCTGGCACCGGGTGTTGCCTCACGCCATACCTTGCTTTATGGGGTTGAGGTCAAATTCTATTCCAGCCGACCTCAGCTTAGCCCTAGTCTGGAGACCGAGGTTGGCAATATGTTTGCTGCTGGTGATGG
>DAOWKM010000076.1 GCA_030643695.1 Dehalococcoidia bacterium
ATAAGGAAATAAAGTGGATAGACCCCAAAGATATGGATAACTATCAGACCGTGCCCAACCTTAAACAAACTTTAGCCCGGGTATATAAGGCTTAAAAGAGATGGAGAACCAAGCCGCAGAGGTTACCATCAACCAGGTAAAGCTACGCATAATTCAAGGAGACCTTACCCAGCAGGATACTGATGCCATAGTTAATGCGGCTAATCCCAGCCTTATGGGTGGCGGTGGAGTGGATGGAGCAATCCACCAGGCAGGAGGCCCTGCCATTTTAGAGGAGTGTAAGCAGATTGTATCCAGGCAAGGGCGTTTGCCCACCGGTAAGGCAGTAATAACCACTGGTGGAAATCTCAAGGCAAGATATGTCATCCATACTGTTGGTCCTATCTGGCATGGCGGCAATAAAGGGGAACCCGAATTACTGGCCAGCGCCTATCAGGAGAGCTTAAAACTGGCAGCAGACAATAGCCTCACTAGCCTTTCCTTCCCATCAATAAGCACTGGCGCCTATGGCTATCCGGTCAGCGTGGCGGCAAAAGTAGCCATCAGCGCAGTTATCACCTTTCTTCAGCAAAGCACCACCTCTCTCAAGAAAGTGGTGTTCGTACTGTTTGACCCTCAAACCTTTAAAGCTTACTCCTCGGCTCTCAACGAGGTAACAAGACAGGGTAACCAAAGGGGTTGAGATTATTTATTAACTGTTCCTTGATAAAAGGATTTCACCACCGCTAGTAGAGAAAGTTTTAGTCCGTCGCCTGGTGGTCATCTCCCAGACCCTAATTTGCGGTAGTAGTTTTTCCACATCGGCTCTATGACAGAGTTCGGTGCCAGGGGTTAATACAGCCGCAGTTCCCATAGCTACTCCTAGTCGGCAGGCTTCTATTAATGGCTCACGATGAACTAATTTTAGAGCGAGGCCAGCCATTGTGCAGTCGCCAGCGCCTACAGCGCTTCGCACCTTCACTGGGGGTGGAACTGCCTTTACCATCTTTTTCTTGGTAGCAGCAATGATACCCTCCTCCCCTCTGGAAATGACCACTACTTCAATACCCATTTCAACAAGGCTAAGAGCTGCCTCGATGACTGCTTCCTCAGTAGGTAGCTCTGTCCCGAGTAACTCTTCAGTCTCATGAACATTAGGCTTGATGAGATAGGGTTTAGCTTTTATACCCTCTTTTAACCACTGCCCCTCAGAGTCCAGGGCAGTTCTTACCCTATAGTCTTTAGCACCATTAATTATATCGTAATAAATATTAACCGGGACGCCGGGGGGGATACTACCGCTGGCTACCATTAAATCTGGACCGGGTTGAATTTTTCTCAATTTCCCGAGGAACCTCTCTAGCTCCCTTTTTGAGATACGTGGACCGGGGGCGTCAATTCTTGTCTGCCGGAAGGTTCTGGTATCAGTAATAATAAAATTGGTGCGTGTTTCCTGCTCAATAGGGGTAAAGCTGAACGGAACCCCTTCTTCATCAAGTAATATCTCCAAGGTTCTGCCCTCGGCACCGCCGACAAATCCATAGGCTACGGTTCTGCCACCCATCTCGTGAATAGCCCGCGATACATCTATACCTTTGCCTCCAGCATAACGATGCAGTTTAGACCACCGGTTAGCCTCATCTACCAGTAATCCGTCTACAATGATATGCTCATCAAGGCAGGGATTGAGAGTAATGGTAGCAATCATAGCACCCCTCCAATTTTAATACTCTTTATACCACCCTGGTGATATGTGTGCCAATTCACGGGTGGCTACCCCATACCTCTTGTACCAGGGCACCGCATATTTACTAGCTATCCCGGTTAGTCTTTTTAGCCTATCTGCCCCCACCGTTGATAGGTAATGAACCCTTTCCCTGGTATCATCAATATACATTGCCTCTTGCCAGATAGCACGACCACCCAGAAAGCCTGAGGCCCCTGCCTGGCAGGCAATTTCTACCTGGTGACAAAAAAGGTCAAAGTCTACGCCAGCGCTCAAGATGACCCAGGGAACCTGAGACGACATATCTAACTGGTGGCAGAGGTTGATAAGCTCAGGCTCATCCTGTTTATAGTGGAGGTCAGCAGGAAACTCTGCCTTTAGCACATCTACTGGTAAAGCAGTAATATCTCGGGCAGTTTCAATCACCAACCGTTCTTTCTGGACAGCAAACTCCCGGGGGTTATCAATTTCCTTATCTACAGGATAGCTCTTTGGTTCTACCAGAAAGGGAAGGTCGTATTCTATGCACTCCTTGGCTACCCTATTAACCGTATCCAGCTGCTGACTTGCCAATTGTTTCAAGTCGGGGCGATAGTAGACCAAAATCTTTACTGCCGAGGCACCCATTCGCTTAATCTTACCAACACTCCATTCGTCCAGTAATTTGGTCAGGCGGTGTCCCTTTCCACCTTCATAGCCAGTAGCTTCTAGGCTAACCAGAAGCCCGGTACTATCAGGTAAGACACCGTGACTAATACATTGAGCAGCACCAAATATGGGGTCAAGTAGCACAGCACTGGCATACTTAGCTAGGGTAGAGCATAACTCAAGCTTGCGCTCAACCATCTCTGTATAGTCCACCTCTTCCGGGTGTCCTTCATCAATCATACTGCGTAACGACTCACGGTGGTCCATAGCACACATAGTAAAGATACCATCCGAATTGGCAATCTGTTGTAAACCTCTTATTTTGCCAATGCTTAACCTTTTCATATTTCTCTTGGGATATTATGGAATAAAAGACAAGTTTAATCAAGGTTGTTTGTCTTTGCCCCAATTCACAGGGTATAATTGAGGCATGCCCTGGTTTTACTATGTGGTCAGACTGCTAGCAAGGGTGCTGCTCCTCCTGTTAACTAACTGGCAGGTTAAAGGCAAAGAGAATGTCCCCGGTCAGGGACCACTGCTTGTGGTTGCCAATCATCTTCATATGGCTGACCCTCCCCTGCTTGGCGTTAGCCTTAACCGAAAGGTGGAATTTATGGCAAAGGAGGAGCTATTCCATTCCCGATTCTCAAGCTATTTTATGCGCAGCCTTGGTGCATTTCCAACACACCGAGGAAGACCAGACAGAAAGGCACTACGCCAGGCAAACCAGATATTGACACAAGGTCTAGCTTTAGTTATGTTCCCGGAGGGGATGAGGAGCCGCAGTGCCCGGCTACGACCTGCCTTCCCTGGCTCAGCATTAATTGCCTTGCGTAGTGGCGCCCCTATTCTCCCGGTAGGCATTACCGGCACAGAAAAGATTAAGGGTATAGCCTGGATACGGCATCGTCCCCGGATAACCGTTAATATTGGTTGTCCTTTCCACCTGTCACCAGCTAGTAGTAAATTAACTAAGGTAGAGCTGGCTGAGCTTACTAATTCTATAATGGCACAAATAGCTGAACTCCTCCCCCCAGAGTATCGGGGAAATTATAGGCAGCAGAGAAGCAAATGGCATTAAGCATCGAAAAGGCAGACGGAATAGGGTTTTGCTTTGGGGTTAGACGAGCCATTGATATCTTAGAAAGGGTTACTCGTGAGCGTGGTGGGGTGGAAACTCTGGGGGCTGTGGTTCATAACCAGCCGGTGCTACAAAGACTAGCTGAAATTGGCGTTAGGGTAGCTAAAGATATGGACGATATACAGGGTGACACTGTAGTTACTAGCTCTCACGGGGTGAGCCCACAGTTAGTAGAGGAAATTCGGGCTCGGCACATTAACATAATTGACACTACTTGTCCCTTTGTTCATCGAGCCCAAATTGCGGCTCGGAGATTAGCTGATTCTGGCTTTTCTATCATTATATATGGTGATGCTGACCACCCTGAGGTTCAGGGGGTTCTTGGCCAGACTAAGGGTAAAGGAGTAGCTACTTTAGATATAAAATTTGCAGAGCGCCTCAAGCAACGCCAGCTGTCTCGCCGTCTGGGTGTTCTATCCCAGACGACCCAAATACCAGCTCATTTTAATGAATTTGTAAAGAAGCTCATTGATTCCGCTTTCACCAAAGATTCTGAGCTCCGCATTATTGATACCATATGTCACGATATTAGACAACGGCAGGCAGCCGCCCTTGAACTAGCTAACAGGGCGGATTTGATGCTCGTTATTGGTGGTCACACCAGTGCTAATACCAACCATCTTGCCGAGTTATGTTCCACGATTACCAAAACACACCTCATTGAAACCGCCGAGGAAATTCAACCCTCCTGGCTTCAGGGTCAATATCACCTAGGTATAACCGCTGGTGCTTCTACTGATGAGCAAACCATAAATGAGGTATTACAAAGGCTAGAAGCTGTGACCTACCAGGTTTAGTTGGTCTATATTGCCAGACAGGTCACTGTTCGGGATATGCCGGCAATGGGGTGGATTTTATCGGTAATAAGGTCACCAATATCATTCAGTGTCTCTCCTTCTATTATGGCAATAATATCGTAGGGTCCGGTTACAGCATCAACCGATTTTACTCCCCCCAACTGCCTGAGGGCAGCAACAACCTCCCTATTTTTACCCACTGCTGTTTCAATTAGAACAAAAGCCTTGGCTGCCATTAAATTCACCCCCTTCTACTGAGTTACTGGCTTATATTTATTCCTGGCATAGCTTATTTAATATAGTGAAACTGTTTATCAGCGCCACCCTGTTATCATTTGGCTTGGTAGCCAGGTGATTACCTGCGGGAAGCCAACGAATATGGCAAGGCCAACCAATACCAGTATAATATGAGGGATTACCCCCTTGATTATGTCAGCCATGGTCACCCCCAACTCCGGGGCAGCAGTACCCTTACAAACGAATATACCCATAGCCAGGGGAGGAGTCATAAAAGCCATTTGCAGGTTAATGCATACCATCATGCTAAACCACAGTGGGTCAAACCCCAGATGGATAGCAATAGGGGTAAATAGAGGAACTATAATGAAGATAATGCCTATCCATTCAATAAACATCCCCAACAAAAAAACGATGACCATTATAAGGGCAAAGGCACCCCATTTTCCGCCAGGGGCAGCCAAAACGGCACCCTCTACTACTTCTCCGCAGCCAGCGCTCATAAATATTCCCACAAAGGCGTAACAAAGACAACCAATGAAGAGCACAAAAGCACTCACCTTCAATGTCTGGATACCGGCATACCTGAGCATGTCCCAGCTAAATTTTCTATAAGCCAGAGTCAACAGGATGGCAGCAAAGCTGCCCACGGCTGCTGACTCAGTGGGAGGGCATATACCCAAAAAGACACTCCCCAGGACAGCCGTAATAAGCAGCACCGGAGGGACTATACTGATAAGGAGTTTCCTCGTTTTCACAATAAAGGGGACTTTTCTTTCCTCAATGGGAATAGGAGGACCCGCCTCTGGACGGAGAAGACATCGTATTGCAATGTAGACAATATATAAACCGGAAAGGATGAGCCCAGGGAAGATAGCGGCGATAAACATCTTCGCCACCGATACCCCAGCCATTGGTCCGTAAACAATCAACATGATACTGGGGGGGATAAGGATACCCAAAGTGCCGCCAGCAACACATACACCCGAGGCTAAAGATTTATCATAACCCTTCTTAACCATAGGGGCAAGGGCAATAAGGGTTAGCATAGTTATCGCCGCCGCAATCACCCCTAAACAGGCAGCAAGGACAGTGCCAAATATCACAGTAGCTATTGCCAGACCACCCCTAAGACCACCAAGCCACAGGTATAATGCATCATACAGCCCTTCAGCTATCCCCGAACGCTGGAGCACCACCCCCATAAAGGTGAACAGGGGGACAGCCAGAAAGGGGTAGTGCAGCGACAGGCTATAAACGCGGGTGTACATTATTTCAAATGCTGTGCCCCCGAATACCACATAGCCTACTATTAACCCTATACTACCAACTACCAGAGCTATGGGAAAGCCGGTCATAACAAGCACCAGGATACCACCCAGCATAATTATGGTAATGAGGACTGGGGATAAATCAATCAAGAGGCTTACTCCTTATGGCAAAGTGTAAATCACGGATGAAACGAGCCAAACACTGAAGGGTAAGAAGAAATATTCCTATACTAAATACTGTTCTATATGGGGCAGCCGGTGGATACCAGTGAGACTTAGCCATTACCTCCCCGATTTCCCAAGCCTTCACCGTCCATGGAATAGAAGTTGTCAATAGTAGAATCGCCAGTGGAAAAAGAAATATGAGAGCACAAACGACATCCATAATCGCCTTCCCTCTTGGTGAGAGGTGGGTATAAATAATATCTACCCTGACGTGTATGTCATGCAAATAGCAATATGCCCAGCCGATAAGATAGATTGTGCCTCCCAGCATACAGGAGGTCTCATACGCCCATGTTGTCGGCGCATTGAAGCCAAACCTTGATATGACCTCAAATACCTCAACTAAAACCAGGGCTAAAACGAGCCAAGCTACCCATAGCCCTACCCGATTATTTATAGAATCAATTCCTCGGAGTATGGCTCTTAAAATTCTCATAATTCACACAACAACCCCGACTGCCGCGAAGATTCTCGCGGCAGTCGGGCAAACCTAACACTGCCTACTGGCTAGGATTTACTTAAGCGGGGTAGTGAGAGCAGCCTGGGTATCGTAAGCCTTCTTAAAGGCACGCATGGACTCCAGTATCTCTTTATAGATAGGCGGCTCCTTGGCAGCATTCTCATCATAGAACTTCAACGCTTCTGCTAGCAGGGCTTGCTCCACATCCTTGGGTAGATGGGAGACATCACAGCCATAGCCTATAAAGTTCTGTGTAGCCTCAATATCGTTATAGACCAGGTACTCTTGCTCTGCCTGTGACCACTTGTCCATCTCATCCTGCACCAGCTGCTTGAGGCCATCGGGAAGCGCATCCCAAGACTTCTTATTTACAAAGAAACATTGCGGGTCACTGGGATTCCGGGTTTCAGAGAAGATAACATATTTAGCTAGTTCCTGAAACTTCATATGCCAGTTCAGCGCTGGAGTGGAGTATTCAAAGGCATCAATCACTCCGGTTTGCATAGCTTCGTAGATTTCTCCACCAGTTATGGTGACCACGGCGACACCTATTCTGCCCAGGATAGCAGCGCCATCACCTATAGCTCGCATACTTAATCCCGTTGCGTCAGCCATTGAGTTGATGGGAACCTTGGAGTGAGCCCATACCTCTGAGGGCAGAGGGGATAATGCACCAGGGAAGGTCAGGGCATTGTAGTCTGGTCCCATCATCTTATTGAATAGGTCGGCACCGCCACCGTAGTTGAACCAGACACGCAGACATTCCCCAGGCAGTCCACCCGGTCTGCCACTGAACAGACCAGCCGCCTTCCACTTATCTATGTTATACATCGGGCAGGTATAACAGGCATCAAGGGTGCCCTTGTCCACTGCGTCAAGCTCCTCATGGGCTGGGGCAACAGAACCACCGACAAACTCCTTGAAAACCAATCGCCCGCCGCTCGCCTCGGTAACAGCAGCCGCCATCTTGTCACAATAAATCTGAGACATATCAGTAGCCGGACCATGCCCCGAAACCTTCCAGGTAATCACCTTCGCTGGTACTGCCGGGACGCCGGGAGCCACTTCTTTGGCACAACCAGCAATAGCCAAACTGCTGAGCATCACTAGCGTTACTAATACAATAAAAACCTTTTTCACTTCTCAACCTCCTTTAGATTTTTTGTTAGCAAGCTTTTTAAATTACTACTCCCGATATTCTCACCTCCTTCTACAAAAGTATCGTGTAAATTTTTAACCGACTTTCTCCTTCTCTAATTATAACTCTTCTGTCAATACTAATCTAGCTTGACAGTAGGTAGGTAGCTCAGTTTATAATAGACTGATTTTAGCCAAAGTTGAGAGGAAAATCTTAGTGCGGATAAATGTATCTCAGCAGCTTAAGGCATCCATAGGGTCAATACGAAATTACCCGGTGAATGGGATGGTTGATATTGCTGGCAGTGGCAGCCTGGTTCAGGGTGAGGTCAGGCTGATGCGCACTGACCGGGGTATCCTGGCTAAGGGCAGGCTACACACCGAGGTTGAAATTACCTGTAGCCGCTGCTTGAGCCTGTTTAGTCACCCCCTAACGCTAAATATTGAAGAGGAGTATTCCCCTATCACCGATGTGGTTAGTGGGGCTTCACTGCCCCTGCCTGATGAGCCTGGCTGCTTTACTATTGATGAACATCATATTCTTGATTTAACCGAGGCAATACGCCAGTATGCCCTACTGGCTATCCCGATGAAGCCACTTTGTCGTGAGAATTGTGCTGGGTTATGCCCTAACTGCGGTCATAACCTTAATCAAGGACCCTGTGATTGCCTCTTGGTAAATAAGACGAAAGGAACGGAATAGACTATGGGAGCTCTGCCAAAACGAAAATATGCTAAGGCGCGTCAAGGTAAAAGGCGGGGTCATTTGGGAATTGCCCTTCCTTCCCTGGAATATTGCCCTCAATGTCATAGTCCTAAACTGTCTCACCATGTTTGCCCTACCTGTGGCAGCTATGGTGGCAGGGAGGTCATTGAGATTGAAAGCCCGAAGAAGAAAGCCAGCTAACCGAGGCTGAACTGTGCTCAAAACTGCTAT
>DAOWKM010000039.1 GCA_030643695.1 Dehalococcoidia bacterium
CTGCCGTACCCAGCGAGGATGCGATGACTGCCGACTCGGCCCGCCTCCCCTGCGCTCTTCTTGCTCATATTTCAAACCGCATCCTCAATGAAGCCCCCGGGCTAAACCGAGTCGTCTATGACATTACCTCCAAACCCCCATCAACCATAGAGTGGGAGTGATAGAAAGTTTACCCAGCGGCAAAAGGATAGGTAAGAGCGGCAAACATGAGCAAAGTACATGACCTAATAAACTATGAAAGGAAGAGGAGAGGTATCCCGACTGCATACTGGAGTAGAGAGATGGCTAGATTAGCTCAATCCCAAGCTAATTACTGTGCTAGGGTAGGACGTCTCGTCCATTCAAGTCGCTATGCCTTCCAAGGAGGTGAAAACTTAGCTGAAGGTGGAAGCAATTTTACTCCGAGGGCTATAATAGACTGCTGGTTACACAGTAATGCCGGTCATAGGGAATATCTTCTAAGCCCTCGAGTTAGAAAAATGGGAGTTGGTATAGCTAAATCTAAGGGAAAAACATACGTGGCTTGGGCTTTTAGTGACCAACCTCCGACTTACCCGGATTGTCCTTACTATAAGCCTCAAGGGCTAAAGGGGCGACACATTAGTGGTGTTCTTAATCGGTATCCTGCAAAACTATTAGTAAAGCTGGGAGGTAAACCAATGGGTAAGAGACCAATAAGGCTATTCATTATTTTGTTTCTGGGTTTTTTTGGTGCATTGGGAATTGTCCTTGGTGCTCATGGCATTTATGTATATTTCAATAGGATAGAGACTTTGCTAGGAGGTGAAGCTTCTAAGCTGTTCCTTACCCTTGATGTTCCAATTCGGCTGCGGGAAGTTGTCGTGTGGGCCTCTTTAAGAGGATTGCAATCCTGGATAATTCCAGCTTTACTCTTGGTTGGCGGTATCTGGTTGTGGAATTATAGTAGAGTGTGGGACATTATTTCTAATATACTAGATAAGCTTAAATTGAAGTAGTAAGGTGGTTTCCAGCAGGGTGATAACAGAAAACCATTTTCGCGCTGGCATTGTAGCTTGTTCAGTAGACAAGAGACAAGTAATTAAGTGTTTTATGGACAAAAGATCGCGTTGCCGAGGCTAATAATTTGAAAATATTGGTTGTTGGTGGTGGGGCTAGGGAGCATACCCTCGTCTGGAAGCTAGCCCAGAGCTCAAAAGCTGAGGAGATTTATGCCGCTCCGGGCAATGCCGGCACAGCTCAAATAGCCCATAATTTGGGTATCAAGCCCAATGATATAGAGGGGCTGGCTAAAACAGCCAAGGAAAAGGGCATTGAGCTGGTCGTTGTCGGGCCGGAGGTGCCTCTAGCCAATGGCATTGTTGACCATTTCCAGAATACAGGTATTCCTATTTTTGGTCCCACTAAAAAAGCTGCCGAGATAGAGTCAAGCAAGGTATTCGCCAAAGAACTAATGCAAAAATACAATATTCCCTGCGCCCGCAGTGTCAGCTTTTCTGGATATGCCCAAGCCAAAGAGTATATTAAGCAACAGACACCTCCCGTTGTAGTTAAGGCAGATGGGTTAGCTGCCGGCAAGGGGGTAACCGTAGCTGATTCCATCCCACAGGCATTAGACACTCTATCTAATACTATGGAAGCGAAAGCCTTTGGTGCTGCCGGGGACAGGGTAATTATTGAAGAGTGCCTATCGGGAAAAGAGATGAGTGCTTTCGCCTTCACTGATGGCAAAACTGTCATCCCTATGGTATCAGCCTGCGATTACAAGCCAGTATTTGATGGCGACTGCGGACCCAATACCGGCGGCATGGGCAGCTACAGCCCCCCACATTTTTATAGCCCCACGCTGGCTGAAAAAGTAACCGAGACCATAATGGAGCCAGCAGTAAAGGCTATGGCTAAAGAAGGAAGACCTTATAAGGGTGTCCTTTATGGCGGGTTAATGATTACCAATAATGGGCCAAAGGTGCTAGAATTCAACGCCCGCTTTGGTGACCCGGAAAGCCAGGTTACCCTGCCTTTGCTCAAAACCGACCTGGTGGATATTCTGCTGGCAGTGATTAATGGCAACCTTGACCAGATAAATGTAGAATGGAGCGATGATGCCTGCGTTGGGGTGGTAATGGCATTAGCTGGCTACCCCGGCAGCTATAAAACAGGCTTCCCTATCACTGGCTTGGATAATTTAGATAAAGATATTCTGGTATTTCACGCCGGAACCAAAATAGGCACCGAGGGACAGGTATTAACCAGCGGGGGACGGGTGCTTACTGTAGTCGCCACCGGCAAGACTATCGCCGAAGCCAGAGAAAAGGTCTATAATAACATCTCCCGAATTCGCTTTGAGGGCGGCTATTACCGCAAAGATATTGCTGAAATAAAGAAGTGAGGTAGATAATATGCCATTAGTAGCCATAGTTATGGGTTCCCAATCAGATGCCGAGACACTCAAGCCAGCACTGGATGTATTAAACGAGCTTGGTATTGATTACGAGGTGTCGGTAATATCAGCCCACCGTAATCCAGAAAAAGTCAGGCAATACGGACTGGCGGCACGAGACAGGGGGATTGAGGTCATAATTGCTGCTGCCGGGGGGGCGGCTCACCTGCCCGGGGTTCTGGCTAGTTGGACCACCCTGCCCGTCATCGGCGTGCCACTAGCCACCAGTGAATTAAAGGGCATTGATGCCCTCTACTCTATAGTTCAGATGCCAGCCGGGATACCGGTAGCCAGTATGGCTATAGGGACGGCGGGGGTAAAGAATGCTGCCTACATGGCTGCCGAAATTTTAAGCCTGAAGTATGATAAGATACGAAAAGCCTATGAGAAATATAGAGATAAGCTACAGGGAGGTAACCAATGATTGAGCGGTATTCCAGACCGCAAATGAAAAGGGTCTGGTCAGATGAGAACAAGTTTAACAAGTGGCTTGAGGTTGAGATTGCTGTCTGTGAGGCGTGGGCTGAGCTAGGTATCATTCCCCGAGAAGTCGTGCCTAAGATAAAGCTAGCCCGGCTTAATCTTAAACGCATGGAGGAGATTCTCAAGGAAACTCACCACGATATGACTGCCTTTCTTGGCTCGGTATCGGAGAGTCTGGGCGATGAATCACGCTTTATCCACCTCGGTCTTACCTCTTCTGATGTAATAGATACTGCTCTCAGCCTGCAGCTAGTTGAAGCCACAGAGATACTTAACCAGGATATGAAAGAACTCATTTCAGTGCTGGCTGAGAAAGCAATAAAGCATAAATATACGGCTATGATTGGTCGCACCCACGGCATCCACGCTGAACCAATTTCTTTTGGTCTGAAACTGGCATTATGGATTGGGGAGATGAGGCGCAATATGCTTCGGCTTACTGAAGCTAGAAGAGCTATCGCTGCCGGCAAAATTTCTGGGGCAGTAGGCACCTATGCTACTGTATCCCCCGAGGTTGAAGAGAAGGTTTGCACTAAGTTAGGGCTTGCCCCAGCCCCAATATCAAGCCAGATTTTGCAACGCGACCGTCATGCCCAGTTTACTACCACTTTAGCCATAATCTCCAGCTCCCTGGAGAGGTTTGCTACCGAGATTAGAGGTTTGCAACGAACTGAGACCCGAGAGGTGGAAGAGCCCTTTGAGGCAAGCCAGACTGGCTCATCATCTATGCCCCA
>DAOWKM010000035.1 GCA_030643695.1 Dehalococcoidia bacterium
CCTTCAAGCAGCATCTGGGCTGCTTTCTTATCCAGAGGCTTATTATTATTGCCACACTTAGGCGACTGGACGCAACTTGGGCAGCCATCCTGACAGGGGCACTCTGCAATCGTCCGCAGTGTAGTCTGCCACAGCTCCTCTACCAAGTCAAAGCCTTTCTCAGCAATACCAACGCCACCAGGATAGGCATCGTAAATAAATATCTCGGCTTTCCCGGTATCGGGATGGAGAGGGGTGGATACACCACCAATATCATTACGGTCACACAACGCAAATAAGGGGAGAATGGCAATAGCGGCGTGCTCGGCAGCGTGTAACCCACCAGCAAAGTCTAATTGAGCCTTAACTAACCGGGTGACAACCTCAGTTGGTAGGTCAAACCATAGGGCAACAGTAGGGAAATGGTGGGGCGGTAAATTTAATGGTTCCTCTCCAATTACCTCCTCAGTAAACTGAGCCTTCTTTCTAAAGCCAACAACAGTGGTGGTAACCTCTACCTCACCTAAATATACCTTTGTCTGCCGGCAGTGTTTATTATGAATTACCCTAACAATGCGCAAATCAGTGATTTCCTTAGCCTGGGTATAGTAAGCAGCAGTAGTCGGCACCATATAGGCAGTACGGTTAGCCAGGTCAAGCTCGGTGACCAGATAGGACTCTCCCTGATGGAGGTAGACAGCACCGGGATGAACTTGAGAAAAGGCAACACTAGCCTCTACAGTCTCCAGCAAGGAGTCAGTTGAGGTATCTAGTAAGGCAAAGTTTTCCCCAGAGGTAGAACGAATATTGATACTTTGAGCTGGATAGGCAATGGTGGGTGAAAGATACCACCTGCTGTTACGCTCCCTGAGCATACCCCGCCTTTCCAACTCCAGCATCTCTTGACTTAAAGCAGAGCCAAAGATTTTCTCATCACCACTGCTCAGTGGCATTTCCCAGGCAGCACACAACAGATGGGCTTTCAAGATATAGGGATTACCGGGATTAATCAAAGCATTCTCAAAATTCTTGCCAAAAAAGGACTCGGGGTGACGCATAAAATACTGGTCCAGAGGATTATCCAGACCGATGAGAAAACTCAGCGACTCGTCTCTACCTCGCCCACTCCTACCCGCCTGCTGCCAGGTGCTGGCAATACTCCCCGGATAACCAGTAAGCACCGTAGCTTCCAGGTCACCAATATCTATCCCTAGTTCCAAAGCGGTAGTAGCCACCACTCCCAGAAGCTGCCCGCTAAAGAGCTCCCGCTCTATCTGGCGGCGTTCCTGCGGAAGGTAACCAGCCCGATAGGCTTTTATTTTCTTAGCCAAGACTGAGCCAATCTCAGTTAATCTTCGCTTGGAGTAAATATAAATAAGCTCGGTCAACCGGCGAGTATGAGCAAAGGTTAGAGTGCGGATATTATGGCTCACCAACTCGGTAAACAAACCGGCTGCTTCACTATTAGCGCTGCGCCTCACACTCTTAGCCTCATCTATAATGGGAGGATTCCAGAAAACAAACTCCTTCCCTCCATGAGGCGAGCCATCATTGTCAACAACCTCAAAAGGTAAACCTATCAGTCCCTCAGCATGCTCACCAGGGTTAGCGATAGTAGCTGAACAGCAAATGAACTGGGGACTTGAACCGTAGAGGTTACAGAGACGGCGCAGGCGGCGCAACACGCAGGCGACATGAGAGCCAAAAACACCACGATAGATATGAGCTTCATCTATTACCACATACCTTAGATGCTTTAGTAGCCTTGACCAGGATTGATGATTGGGCAGTATGCCAATATGGAGCATATCGGGATTGGTAAGTATTATTCTGGCTCGCTTCCTTATCTCGGCTCGCTCAGTCTGGGGGGTATCACCATCAAAGGTAGCCAATTCCTCAGCAGCGAGTAGTCCGGGACAAAATAACTCCTGCAAACCACGCAACTGGTCCTGCGCTAGTGCCTTAGTCGGGAAAAGGTAAAGGGCACGACTGCCCCGTTCAGTTAACATTGCCTCCAATACCGGAATGTTGTAGCAGAGGGTCTTACCACTGGCTGATGAGGTTGATACCATCACATTCCTGCCCTGCCGAATATAATTTATGGCTTTAGCCTGGTGAGTATAGAGGGGCAACAACCCATGTTCATTAAGGCAATCCTCAACACTACTAACCAGAGGCTTATCCAATTCAGCGCAACTTGCCTCACCGGATGGAATATGCTCAATGTGAGCCACCTGACCATTATAACCAGGTTGAGCTATAAGATAGCGAAGGAAGGCTGAGGCATTCATTATAACCTGCCTCACAAAACAGACAGAATCTCAATTTTATAGTCAAGTATCTCTACCTCAAACCGACCATTAATAATAAAGTCTACCACCTTTGACAGGACTTCATTGGTATGCCGCTTATCATTGCTAACACAACAAATCCCCAGTGTAGCTAATTGCCATAGCTCCTGGTCGTCAACCTCAGCAATGGAAACATTAAACTTGCTAGCGACCCGGGTAATAATGGATTTCAACACCCGCCTCTTACCCTTAAGAGATAGATTTTCAGGTAAACGAAGGTTAACCCTGCATACACCAACATTCATGATAAATAACTTAGATGGGGGAATAGGGCAAGTATTTTTTACTATACACTTGGACAACTTGCCAAGTCAAGGCTAAAAATAGTCTTCTTGAATTTACAGTCTTCCCGACTTATGTTATAATCCTTCGGTATGTTGAAAACATAATACAACAAGTAACAAGAGGTATAATTTGGAGAAGGAACAGAAGACAAACATTATAAACAAATTTGCGTCTCACGAGGGAGACACCGGCTCAACTGAGGTCCAGATAGCCCTGCTTACCGAAAGGATAAATCAATTAACCGGGCATATGGTGGCTAATCGTCATGACTATCACTCACAGCGGGGGTTGCTTAAGCTTGTCGGGCATAGAAGAAGGCTACTGGCTTATCTGAACAAAGAGGATGCCGGCCGTTATCGTAACCTAATCACTAAGCTCGGTCTGCGTAAATGAAGTCGGCAAATAAGGAGAAAGTATTGATAAAATCCCATTCTTTTGAGTGTGAGGTTGGCGGTAGAACCCTCACTATAGAGACAGGAAAACTCGCCGGGCAGGCAAGTGGAGCGGTAACGGTTCGCTATGGGGATACCGTGGTTCTAGTTACCACTTGCATCAGTGATGAACCACGAGAGGGAGTAGATTTTCTACCGTTAACCATTGACTATGAAGAAAGACTATACGCTGCTGGTAAAATCCCCGGTGGCTTTATTAGACGAGAAGGGCGCCCCAGCCAAGAGGCAACCTTAGCCAGCCGACTTACCGACCGCCCGCTGCGTCCCCTTTTGCCCAAGGAGTGGCGTAATGATATTCAAATCATAGTTACTGTCCTTTCCGCCGACCTAGAGAACGACCCTGATATCCTGGCAGTTATCGGTGGCTCGGCGGTTCTGGCTATATCCGAGGTGCCATTTGATGGTCCGGTGAGTGCTGTCCACATTGGCCACATTAATAATGAGCTAATATTAAATCCGACATTGGCTCAGCTTGAAGATAGCCTACTTGACCTGGTTATAGTCAGCACCAAAGAAGGAATAGTAATGGTAGAAGCCGGAGCCCAAGAGGTTTCCGAGAATATTGTTACCCAGGCAATCAATTTTGGTCATAAGGCAAACCAAGATATCATTAAGCTCCAAGAGCAGCTTCAGCAGAGTTGGGGTAAACCCAAGGTAGAAGCACCTACCAGTGAGCTTAACCGTGAAGTAGAATCAGCAATTTCAGAAATTATTAACGGAAGGCTCACCCCAGCCCTAAATCAGCCAGAGAAATCACAGCGGGAACAGGCACTCTCTGACTTAAAGGAAGAACTCGTGGAGCGCCTAGGGGAATCATTCTCTGAAGCAGATATACTCTCTGCCTTTGACGCCAAGGTCAAGACCGAAATAAGAACTAATATCCTTGACAAGGCACAGCGTGTCAGTGGTCGTAGTCTGACCGAAGTCCGACCCCTTAGCTGCGAAATAGGGCTTTTACCTCGCACCCATGGCTCAGCTCTATTCACCAGAGGGCGAACACAGGTGCTGACAATTACTACCCTGGGTTCCATCAAGAAGGAGCAGCAACTTGATGGATTAGGCATAGAAGAAACTAAACGCTTCATCCATCATTACAATTTTCCTCCCTTCTCCACTGGCGAGGTGAAACGTGTCGGTACACCTGGCCGCCGCGAAATTGGACATGGCGCTCTAGCTGAGCGAGCCCTTATACCAGTGCTACCCAAAGATGAGGACTTCCCTTACACTATTCGCCTTGTCTCAGAGGTGCTGAGTTCTAGTGGCAGTACATCTATGGCTAGTGTTTGTGCCTCAAGCTTATCTCTAATGGATGCCGGGATACCGATAACGAGGGCAGTAGCCGGGGTAGCTATGGGCTTGGTCACTGGTAAAAACGGTGACTATGCTATTTTAACCGACATTGAAGGTATAGAGGATAATTACGGTGATATGGACTTTAAGGTAGCTGGCACTACCGAGGGTATCACTGCAATCCAGCTAGATATTAAACTCAAGAGCATAAGCCTAGAGATTCTGAGAAAGGCATTAGAGCAGGCTAGAGATGCCCGCTTGTCTATTCTAGAAACAATGCATCAAGCTATTGCTCGCAGCCGACCCGAGGTTAGCCGCTATGCGCCACGAATGCACAAAATAATGATTGACCCTAATAAAATTGGCAGTGTAATCGGCACTGGAGGTAAAACAATCAGGTCAATTGTTGATGAAACCAAAGCCACCATTGACATTAATAATGATGGCACTGTGCTTATTGGCTCACCAGATGAAGAAGCAGCTCGCCGAGCTATTGAAATCATTGAAAGTCTAACCAAGGATGTAGAAGTTGGCGGTATCTATACCGGAAAAGTAACGCGTATAATGAACTTCGGCGCTATGGTAGAAATCCTCCCTGGCAAGGAGGGCATGGTTCATATTAGTGAGCTGGCGGACTATCGGGTAGCTAAAGTAGAGGATGTAGTCAAAATGGGTGATGAGATTAAGGTCAAGGTAATTGAGATTGACCATCTGGGTAGGATAAACCTATCACGACGAGCTGTAGTTGCCAAGTCTTCTCAACTGCCAGGAGCCAGGATAGAGGATTCATCATCTACAAACTACCCGTTTAAGAAGCAGCGTGATGTTCGCCCACCCAGGAATAAGTGGCATGAGAAGAGGTGACTCGCGTAATTATTAGAAAGTAGCTTTAGGGGTTAAGCTATGACACCAATAAAAGTAGTAGTAAACGGTGCGTTAGGTAAGGTGGGGCGAGAGGTAGTTAAGGCACTATGTCGTGAGCCTGAAATGCAGGTAGTAGGTGCTGTAGAACTACAAGTTTCCGAGGATTACCTATCCCTCCCTGATGATTCCGGTGCTGTGCCCTTTTCTTCTGACTTAAACCACATCCTCACTAGTTGCCAACCTGATGTGCTAGTAGATTTTACTACAGCTCAAGCTACTATGCCCGCAGTGCGTATTGCCAGTAAACAGGGTGTTAACTTAGTAATAGGAACCACTGGATTAACTGATGATGAACTTAGCGAAATTGACCAGCTATCAGCAGCTCACCAGATTGGAGTAGTCGTCGCCCCAAACTTTGCTCTGGGAGCAATTCTAATGATACACCTAGCCAAAATAGTCGCCAGATACCTTGACTATGCCGAAATTATAGAATTACATCACCACCACAAAATTGATGCTCCTTCAGGAACTGCTTTATCTACCGCCAAAGCCATGGTAACTGCCAA
>DAOWKM010000068.1 GCA_030643695.1 Dehalococcoidia bacterium
AGGTGAAGATTTCATATTTTCTATTAAGGCAAATCAAGAAATGACCCACCAGAGAGAAGATAATGCCGCCGTTTTTAAGGCTTTTTGTCAGGTGTTAGCGCCTATCATCGCTGCCGGGAAGCTGGGTTGTATCCTGGCTCAGTTTCCCTATAGTTTTAGGTTTAATCGCCATAACTGGGACTACCTCAGGCTGTTTAAGGAACGATTGGGTGAACTGCCGGTGGTGATTGAATTCCGTAATGCCCAGTGGCTAAGGAGTGAGGTGTTTGACTGGCTTCGTCATCAAGATTTAGGCTTCTGCTGTGTTGATGAACCACAGCTCCCCAATCTTCTACCACCGCTAGCTGAGGCAACCAGTAAAATAGGCTATATCCGCTTTCACGGGCGTAATAGTGCTAAGTGGTGGAACCATGAGCAGGCTTATGAGAGGTATGACTATAGCTATACGCCACAGGAGCTCAACGAGTGGCTGTCCAAAATTCACAAGCTGGATAATGTGGCTGAAAAGACATTTATTTTTGCTAACAATCACTGGCGTGGGCAGGCAGTCAGCACCATTCGCCAATTGCGGCTGATGCTGGATTAACCGGCGCCGTTTATCATTGTTCTCTGGAATAACACTTAGGTATAATAGCTTACTTGTCGACTCTAAGTGGGGAAAATCAGGAACAGTCTATCGTAGACTTGACAGGTGAGCGGGAGGAAGAAGAAATGACTACTGGCTTTAATATACTTCGCTCCCATTTGGAGAGTGAGCAAAAACGCTTGACCGAGGAACTTGAGCAATTAAAGGCTAGCGTCCATCCTAGTGGTGAGAGGCGAGAGGGTAGTCCCTTTGGCAAAAAGGAGGAGGAAGCTACCGAGACCTCAGAGTTGGAGAAGCGGCTAGCCTTGGAGAATCGTATAAGAGACCAGTTGGCTGAGGTAGAGCATGCATTACACAAGTTTGAGGAGGGAACCTATGGCTTATGTGAGCACTGTGGTCAACCTATAGACCCAGCCCGATTAGAAGCCCTTCCTCAAGCAAAGCTATGTATGAATTGTAAGGCTCAACAGGCAAAGAATGCGAAAGGCAAATTACCGTCAGGGTAAGTGGTGGAATGTAGTCTTTTTCCTTACTGCGTTACTGATAGTGGCTGTCGACCAGCTCAGTAAACTCTGGGTGAGGTCTTATCCTGAAGGAGAGCTGATATTCAAGGCAGGGTTCTTTGGGATAATTCATGCCCCCCCTAATACTGGGGCTGCTTTTGGTTTGTTTCAGGGACATTCATTCATTTTAACTGTAGTTGCCTTGGTTGGCGTTGTTGTTCTCCTACTCTATGCCCTTTTTATGTATCGCCTATCCCCCCGTTTAGATAATATGTTGGATAAGGTAGCCCTTGGTTTGATTCTTGGCGGCACAGCAGGCAACCTGGTTGACCGGTTGAACCCTAACCTTGGTGGTGTTACTGACTTTATCTGCGTTGGTAACTGGTGGCCAGCATTTAACCTCGCTGATTCAGCGGTAGTTGTTGGCGTTATTATATTTGCTTATTCTCTCCTTCGCTTAGCCCAGGCTGGAGAGCAATAGGATGGACAAAGTATGTAGCTTCATAGCTGATAAACCAGGTGCTCGCCTTGATAAGTATGTTGCTGAGAGATGCCCGGAACTCTCCCGAACCCAGACTCAAAAGCTAGTTGCTGATGGCTATATTATGGTTAATGACCATATGGCTAAAGCCGGACTCAAACTTAATATTGGGGACAGGATAGATATTACTGTGCCTCCCAGTCCACCCAGCCCCTTGTCACCTGAGGCTATCCCATTAAATATCATTTATGAGGATGATGACCTTCTGGTTATAGACAAACCAGCCGGACTGACTATTCATCCGGCACCGGGACACTATACCCATACCCTGGTTAACGCTATCCTGTCTCACTTGTCTGATACTGATAACTCGCTGCGACCGGGAATTGTGCATCGGCTGGACAAAGATGCCTCAGGGGTGATGGTAGTGGCTAAGAATAGTGCTGCTCAGGCTAATCTGATTAACCAGTTCAAGGCTCGCTCGGTGGTAAAAGCCTATCTGGTGCTGGTTAAAGGGCACCTCACTCCAGAGGATGGCACTATTGAGGCACCTATTGGGCGTGACCCGCGTAACCGAAAGCGTATGGCGGTAGTAGCCGAGGGCAAGGGTAGGGAAGCACGAACTCAATATCATGTAATTAAATATATAGGTGATTATACCCTGCTTGAAGTTAGACCTGAGACTGGCCGCACCCACCAGATACGGGTTCATTTATCAGCTATTGGCTATCCGGTAGTAGGAGATAGCGTTTATGGAGTAAGGTCAGCCGAAGTGCCCCGACTGTTTCTCCATGCCAGCCACTTAGGCTTTAGGTTACCATCCACCGATAAGTATGTAGAATTTGAATCTAAACTGCCCCAAGACTTGGAGCAGGCGTTAAAGAACATTGGCTAGTGATTCAAGAATGTTTATTGACCCTATCCCCTTTATCCCCTTCCCCTTATTAAGGGGAAGGGGAGGGATTTTATAAAGAGGGGCTACGCCCCTCTAAAACTCCCTGATTACTGCTTTAGAGCTAAGGAAAGTCAAAGAGAGGCGAAGCCTCTCTTACATAACTAATTCCCCCTCTCCTTGCTAAGGAGAGGGGGATACAGGGGGTAAGGTTAATAAAACAGCCTTTCAGGTTTCTAGAATCTTAAGAGGCGAGGTGGTAGAATGGGGGAAAGAATATTCATAGCATAAAGAATCGGAGATTAAATTGACCAGTCACTTAGCCGAGATATTTGAGGATGAAGCACTTACCGACAAAATCAAAAGGCGCTTACCCTATTTCTATCAGCTTGCCGAGTTAGAAAGTTCAAGAGCTGGAAAGATTGGAATGGAGGTAGGCTCTCTCCGTGAAAAGATTATAATTGCCTTACTCATCTATAAATTTGAGGAGATTAATGTCGAAACAGATATTCCCATTACGGAGCCAGAAGTCGATGTGAAACTGTTTGGGCAGCCGATTTCCATTAAAACAATTACTGGCGGAGGGTTTAGCGGAGTTAAGCTCATATGGACGGTTGATGCTCAAAAAGCAAGGGAATTTAGTGAGAACTATTATCCGCGCTGTGATATGTTATTCGTGCAGATTGTTTGGAATGCTATCGGGAGATTTTGTTACATACCATTAGAAGCTCAAGAAAGGCTATTTGAAAAAGTAGGAAGGGAAGGGTATATCAAGCTTCCTGTACCGGGGACGAATCCGAGAGGTGTTGAAATTACTAAAGAAGCCTTACTGCAGTTGATACAGGATAGAGAAACTAAAGTTATTGAAGTAGATTGGCAAAGATCAGGAATAGATTACCATCCTTATAAAAGATGGGTTGATTATTGGAGAGAGGGATGAAGAAGGCGGGATATGGTGAAAGAAAAAGAGGCACACAAACAAGCCCCTTTGGCTCACCGGGCAGGATAAATCATAATTCAACTCCCTTTTATGCCAGCAAGTTGTATGAAGGCTTGCCAACAGAGAAAAGGACTGAATATACAGAAGTTTCCATCCCCTCTCAATTTTTAGATAAAATCTTTTGTAAAACCAGCGAAAACATGGAGGAATTGCCGGATAATAGTGTTCACTTGATGGTTACTTCACCACCCTACAATGTGGGAAAAGAGTATGACGAGAACTTGACGCTCCAAGAATACAGGCAATTTCTAAAACAGGTATGGAAAGAAGTTTATAGGACGCTTGTCCCCGGAGGTAGGGCTTGCATCAACATTGCCAATTTAGGAAGGAAGCCGTATATTCCTCTTCATGCTTTTATTGTTGAAGACATGTTAGAGCTGGGTTTTCTGATGAGGGGTGAAATTATCTGGAATAAGGCAACTAGTTCCAGCCCTTCTACAGCCTGGGGAAGCTGGCTTTCAGCTGCTAACCCAACCTTAAGGGATATCCATGAATATATTTTGGTTTTTTCTAAAGGTATGTTTAGGAGAAAAAATACTCCCCCAAGACGAAGCACAATCTCTAGAAAAGAGTTCCTAGAGTTTACCAAAAGTGTGTGGACATTTCCAGCAGAACCAGCCCATGGAGTTGGACATCCAGCGCCTTTCCCTGTAGAACTATCTTATAGGTTGATTCAACTTTATACCTTTGAGGGAGAAGTAATTTTAGACCCGTTTATAGGAAGTGGACAGGCGGCGATAGCAGCCGTAAAGACACATCGTCATTATGTGGGGTATGACATAAGCGAGGAATATGTGAGATTGGCGGAGAGGCGAATCAAAGACTTTCTACTGGAATTTAAATCCCCAAGATTATTTGATTCTTAAGGCTGTGGAGAAAGGTTTTAGATGACCAATTCAGTTAGAACGCGTTTTGCCCCCAGTCCTACTGGTTATCCTCATGTGGGCAATATCAGGACTGCCCTGTTTGCTTGGCTTTTTGCCCGGCATTATGAGGGTAGCTTTATTGTCCGCATTGAGGACACTGATGTTACCCGTAAGGTTAAGGGCGCCGTGGAGGCTATCCTTGATAGTCTGCGGTGGCTGGGTTTGGATTGGGATGAAGGCCCCTATTTTCAATCAGAGCGCCTGGAAATATATCATAAGGCAGCTAAGCGTCTCGTTTCGCAGGGGGATGCCTATTATTGCTATTGCTCCCCCCAGCGTTTGAAGGAAATGCGGGCCGAGCAGGTTAAGCATAAGCAGCCGCCAGGCTATGACCGACACTGTCGTGATTTAAGCCAGGAGGAACGGGCACAAAAGGAGGCTGAAGGCGTTATACCGGTAGTTCGTTTCAAGACCCCGCTTGAGGGGCAAACCGGGTTTAACGATTTAATCTGGGGTGATGTGGTATTTGATAATAGCACCATTGACGATTTTATCCTGCTTAAGTCAGATGGCTACCCGACCTATCATTTAGCCAATGTGGTTGATGACCACCTGATGGGAATCACTCATGTGCTTCGGGCTGAGGAGTGGCTATCCAGCACCCCCCGCCACCTGCTTTTGTATCAGGCTCTGGGGTTTAAGCCTCCCCAGTTTGCTCACTTGCCTATGCTCCTGGGAGCCGGCCGGGCTAAATTGAGCAAGCGGCATGGAGCGGTATCTATAACCGAGTATCGTGAACAAGGCTACCTGCCTGAGGCTATGGTGAACTTCCTTGCCTTGCTCGGTTGGTCTCGGGATGATAGGACTGAAGTTTTATCCCGCCAGGAGCTTATAGATAACTTCTCCCTGGAGCGGGTCAGTCGAACAGCCGCTATTTTCAATCGGGATAAGCTCAACTGGATGAATGGAGTGTATATTCGGAGCTTAGCCTTAGAAGATTTCACTCAGCGGGCACTCCCCTTTTTGAATAAAGGCTTGCCTCTAGAGGTGGAGCGACCACTACCCATGGAATATGTCAGGCAGATTATGCCTCTTATTCAGGAGCGAGCCAGAACTCTGGCTGAAGTGCCGGAGCTTGCACAATTCCTCTTTGTTGATGAGCTTGATTATGCTCCTAGCCTGCTGATAGCGAAGAATATGAGCCAAGTATCAACGGTTAAAGCATTAGAGTTGGCAAAGCAGAGGCTAGAGCAATTAGAGGTATTTGATGCCGAATCCTTAGAGGCTATGCTCAGACCTCTGGCTGTTGAATTAGGGCTGAAGACTGGTCAGCTCTTTGGTACGCTGAGGGTAGCGGTCACCGGGCAGATTGCCGCACCACCATTATTTCAAACTATGGCGGTATTGGGTAAAGAGCGGTGCCTGAGGCGAATTGAAGTAGCGCTGGCTAAGCTATAAGGCGTTATTTAATTATCATCCGTTGGCGTGGTATAATGCCGTAATAAAGGTTTTTGGAGAAACAATGGTAACTAAGACTAAGAAAGTATTAAAAGCAGGGGATAAGCAGTTACATGATTACGAGTTGGTAGTAATTATTAGCCCGGAGGTTGTGGAGGAAAAATTTGAGGCTACAATAGATAATATAAGCCAGCTTATTACGGGGAGGGGTGGTATTGTTTCTGATGTAGAGCGGTGGGGCAAAAGGAAGCTAGCTTATCCGATAAAACATTTTGTGGAGGGTAACTATGTGCTGACTCATTTTAAGTTGAAGCCTTCGTTGGGCAAGGAGGTTGAAACAAGGTTGCAGATTTCTGAAGAGGTTCTCCGGCATCTGTTGATAAAATTGAAGTAATTAGCTAGAGAGAATGCCTGTTTCTCATTGATGTTAGGAGAGCGAAAGGAGCTTTGAGATAATGCCAAGCCTAAATAAAGTAATTATCATCGGTAATCTGGGGAGTGAACCCGAAATGCGTTTTACCCCGAATGGTAATCCGGTAACCTCATTTCGTGTTGCCACTAACCGCGTGTATACTACCCCTGAGGGTGAGCGTAAACAGGAGACAGAGTGGTTTACTGTGGTTGCCTGGGGTAAGCTGGCTGAACAGTGTAACCAATTTCTGACTAAAGGTCGACTTGTCTACGCTGAGGGTAGGCTACATACCCACATCTGGGAAGGTCAGGATGGACAAAAGCATTCACGAACTGAAGTAATCGCCAATAGGGTAACCTTCCTTGATAAGCAAGCTGCCGCTCCTCTTCCTGAAGAGGGGGTTGAGGAAGCTGTACCTGATGAGCTAGAGCCAGAAGATATTCCATTTTAGCAGGAGTTGGAATCCTGTAGTCTTGACTAGAAGTAGGAAATTTACCACGAATGGTTGAACAAAAATTTAACGGAACGAGTAGACCGAAGCCAAGGTGGGGGGGGACAAGGTATGTAGCTAAGCGGAGGTTTTGCCACTTCTGTGCTGATAAGGTGGAAGTGATAGATTATAAAGACCCGTCTAAATTACGCCGTTACATATCAGATAGAGGAAAGATTGAGCCGCGTCATAGAACGGGCACTTGTGCTAGGCATCAGCGTGCCTTAGCCGTGGCTATAAAGAGAGCACGTCACTTAGCCCTATTACCATATGTGCCGGAGCATATCCGTAAGACGGGAAGTGTTGGCGATTAGCGATTAGTTTGATAGAGGCTAAAAGCCTCAAGTCTAAGCTAAAAGTATAGTCTTTCAAAATCGGATAACCTCACCACAGGAATCAAATCTATTAACTCCAAAGAAGTTATTGCCAGGGGTAGAGTCTTTTAAATGGATGAAGATAGACGGCTAAAAGAAGAACAGCTAGCTGAGTTGGAGAAGCGCCGAGAGAAGATAATGGAGATGGGCGGAAGAGAGCGTGTGGAGAGTCAGAAAAAGAAAGGCAAGTTAACGGCGCGCCAACGAATAAACATATTATTGGATAAAGGGACATTTCGTGAGGTTGGAATGTTTGCTAGAAGCCGAGGTGCGGCTTCTTATGGGGAGGTATCAGCCGATGCGGTAGTTACTGGCTACGGGAAGATTGATGGGAAAATGGTATACATCTTTTCTCAAGACTTTACCAGCATGGGGGGGACCCTGTCAGAGATACATGCTAGAAAGATTTGCAATATAATGGATAGTGCCATAAAAGCAGGTTGTCCCATTATAGGGATAAATGATTCTGGGGGAGCGAGAATTCAGGATGGTGTAGATGCTCTATCTGGCTATGGCAATATTTTTTACCGAAATACATTAGCCTCGGGGGTAATCCCTCAGATATGTGCTATCCTGGGACCAACTGCCGGGGGGGCAGTATACTCTCCGGCACTAATGGACTTCATATTTATGGTTAAAGGCATAAGCCATGCCTTTATCACCGGGCCAAGGGTAGTTAAGGCTGTATTAGGACAAGAGATTAGTGATGAGGAACTTGGTGGTGCTGCTGTTGTCCAGAGGAAGGCAGGGGTTGCTTGTCGCTCTGAAAATAGTGAAGAGGAGTGTTTGGAAAGTATAAAGGAGCTGTTGGGCTATTTGCCATCAAACAATAGGGAAAAAGCAAAAAGGGTTGATTGGGGGGATGTCCCAGACCGCATAGATGCCGGTCTGCTTGATATTGTTCCTATTGACCCAAGCAAGCCATACGATATGCATAAGATAATTGAGAGGGTATTTGACCAGAGGAGGGATGGGAAGGGAAACTACTTTGAGCTATTCCCAGTATTTGCTACTAATATAATCACCTGTTTCTCCAGGCTGAACGGATGGTCGGTGGGCATAATAGCCAATCAACCATGGTCAAAGGCAGGATGTTTGGATATTGATGCCTGTGATAAGGCATCTAGGTTTATCAGATTTTGTGATGCCTTTAATATTCCCGTTATCAGCTTGGTTGATGTGCCCGGATACCTGCCAGGAACAGACCAGGAGTGGGGTGGAATAATCAGGCACGGAGCCAAGATGCTTTATGCCTATTCAGAGGCAACTGTGCCCAAGCTAACCCTTACTATTAGAAAAGCGTATGGGGG
>DAOWKM010000116.1 GCA_030643695.1 Dehalococcoidia bacterium
GGGATGCTAAGGGAATGATTAGGGAGATAAAGGGCTATCCTTTATTGGCAGGTTATCGAGGTCAAGAGCCGGTAGATGTCTCAAATCTAGAGGGGTTGTTACTCAAGGTTTCTGATTTTGTGGAGCAGAATCCTGAGGTGAAGGAGCTTGACCTTAACCCCATTTTTGCCTATAGCGATGGGGCTATAGTTGTAGACGCCAGAATAATACTGGAGGAGAGTGGATAGTGAACCTGAAACTGATGCTGGAGGGGGCGGCTAGGCAGTATGGGGGTAAGACAGCTATCGCTCTGGGTGAACATAGATTGTCCTACACCGAATTGGATGAAGCCTCAAATAGGGTAGCCAACGCTTTACTAAAAATGGGGGTAGGTAAAGGCGACTGGGTAGCTATGTTACTAGTTAATAGCCCGGAATTTGTTGTTATCTATTTTGGAATAGTTAAGATTGGTGCTGTAGCTGTCCCCTTGGATACTAAGTATAAAGTTGATGAGTTGACTTCCCTGTTTGATAATTCTAAGCCGAAGGTTTTGGTTACTGAAAGCCCTTATCTTGAGCCTTTAATTCCAGTTTTACCTAGATTCAAATCTATCAGGCATATTATTGATGTGAGTTCCCGGTATGAGGGGCAAGCTCTTAGCTATCAGGAGGTTGTGGCGATGGGTTCGGAGCAGAAGGTTGAGGTAGAACTAAAGCCTGAGGATATAGCCCATATTGCTTACACTTCGGGACCTACCTTTCGTCCTAGAGGGGTTATGTTATCCCATCAGTGCTTAGTGACTGAGGCAGCTATATCAGGAGATGGATTTCAGCAGACTGATAAGGATATAGAGCTGCTGTTTGCTTTACCTATGCACCATGTCATTGGCTTGGTAGTCGTATTGCTGACCTCAATCATTAAAGGCAGCACGCTGGTAATGCTACCCGGGTTATCAATGAGCAGTCTTATGGAGACTATTGAAAAGGAGAGGGTTACCATATTTATGGGAGTGCCCTTTGTCTATGCCCTGATGGTTAGAATGGCTGAGGAGGAGGGGGTAAAGCGTGATTTAAGCTCTCTTCGTTTGTGGGCTAGTGCTGGAGCGCCTCTGCCGATTGATATTATGGTGCGATTTAAGCAACTCTTTGGCGTTGGCATTGTTCAGTTTTGGGGCTTAACCGAAGCTGTAGCTCATGTTACCTGCCAGCTGCTTGGTGAAAGTGGGAAGCTTGGTTCAGTGGGGGAAGCCCTTCCCGGATGGGAGGTGAGGATAGTAGATGATAATGGCAAGGAACTACCACCAGACCAACCGGGTGAGATAATTGTTAGTGGACCAATAATGAAGGGGTATTATAACAATCCCCAGGCTACCGCTGAGAGAATAAAAAAGGGCTGGCTTTATACTGGTGATATTGGCAGGATGGATAGGGATGGTGACCTATTTATCTTGGGCAGGAAGAAGGAAATGATTATTGTAAAAGGTCAGAATATCTATCCCAGCGATATTGAATATGTGTTGCATAGCCATCCTAAGATAGCCGAGGCAGCAGTAGTTGGGATTCCTGATGAGCTGAGGGGGGAGACGGTTAGAGCGGTTATTAGCTTAAAGGAAGGAAAGGTGGCTACAGAGGCAGCGATTAAGCGATTTTGTCTTGAGCACATGGCTAATTATAAAGTGCCTAAACAGATTATATTTGTAGATTCTTTACCTAAAACTATCACCGGTAAGGTTTGCAAAGAAGACCTCAAGCGGATAAGTGAATGAGCCTGCGATTTAGGTAGCACTAACGCTACCATGATTCCTGGTCAGTTCTCCACCTAAGAAAAGTTATCCCACTTTTAATTTAAGTATCTCCAACCTATTGACAAACAATCAACGCCGGGTTTATATTATACCTAGAATACCTATGTATTATGGTGGTCAAGGTATTCTGAATGGAGCTAGGGCAGTAGTCCTTACCGAATAGAATTCAAAGGAGGAAAGCACAATGAAGTTATTAAGTTTAGCAATATGTTCTCTAAGTATTTGGGTGGTTCTGAATTCGTTCCTTGGTGCTGCATCTATTTGGGAGGATATAGTTTTTGGGGCGATAGCTGCTATCTTGGCGTTAGTAGCCGCGTTTAAAGAATAACTTTGCCAGCCGTCTTAATAAAGGCAGCATAAACTAAACGGAATTGCGATGGGCTACTGCCTTAGCCTGATTTAGATAACAGCGAAAATGGTAGACAGTTGCAAAGTTGGTTAATATGTTGTTAAAATTATAATGCATAGCTATTCTATGTATTTTAATAAGCGAGGCAACAAATGGCGAAAAGGCATGAGTTAATGAAAGGTAGTGTTGATTCCTTGCTTCTTCATCTAATAGCTCAGCAGCCAATGTATGGCTACCAGATTATTAAGGAGCTGGAGAGAAGGAGTCAGGGCTATTTCAAATTTAGAGAGGGCACTCTTTACCCGGCTCTTCATCGTTTGGAAAAGGCGGGCTTACTTCTGAGTAGGTGGCAGACACTACCCAGTGGGCAGCAGCGAAGATATTACTATATTACCGATAAAGGTAACCGTGTGCTGGTAGAGAAAAGGAATCAGTGGCAGGAATTCCTGGTAGCTGTGAACCTGATTGTTCAGCCAGCAGATGCTTAATATGAGGTAGGAGTAAATGACTACTGCTCTAACTCGTTATTTAGATAGTGTTAGAGATAACCTGAGGCTTGACTTCTCAGAGGAACAGGAATTTATCAACGAGTTAAAAACGCATATTGAGGATAAGCTTCAGGAGTTAAAGGCAGCCGGGTTATCTGAAGAAGAGGCAGCCAGTACTTGTGTCAGGCTGCTAGGCTCAGCTAAATTGGTTGCTCGCCGAATATATGAAGCTCATAGCCAGGGCACCTGGCGGCAAACGCTATTAGCTTCAATGCCACACCTGCTTTTTGGTTTATTGTTTATCCTCAATTGGTGGCAGGATGTTGGTTGGTTGCTAATTACGCTTAGCTTAATCGCCGGCACCGCAGTTTATGGCTGGTGTCGTGGTAAACCAACTTGGCTTTTCCCCTGGTTAGGTTATTCCTTGCTGCCGGTAGTTACTGCTGGTCTATTCTTGCTTTGTCTACCTGGAGGGTGGTCATGGGTAGCGATTGTGCTTTATATCCCGCTGGCGTTGTGGTTACTATACTCAGTTAGCGTTCAAACCATAAGGAGGGATTGGTTATATAGCGTGCTAATGCTGTTGCCAGTGCCTGCTGTCATTGGTTGGTTTTTAGCTGTGCCCCTTAAAGGTAGATTCCCCGAGTTTAGCCTGCAGAGCCTTCATGATTTTGCTCCTTGGATTGGGTTGAGCCTTTTAGCTTTAGCGGTAGCTGTAGCTATGTTCATGCGTTTGAGGCAGCGCTGGTTAAAGGTAGCGGTACTATTCATATCGGGACTTCTAACTTTAACTATAGTCGTCTTTTATGCTGGTGGTGGGCTTGGGCTGCCTACCTTTCTGATTCTAGTTTTAGTAATGCTTGGTTTTTTCCTGGCTCCGGCATTATTGGAGGGCAAGATAAGACACGGCAGGCAGCGACCAGTGGCTTAGGCTGCTGCCTGGCTAGGAAGATTTAAATGCAAAAGGTAGCTATTATTACTGATAGCATAGCCTGCCTCACCAGGGAATTGGTGGAGCAGTATGGAATCAGGATTGTGCCCTACAGTTTTTACTTTGGGGGCAAGGTTTACCGGGATTGGGTGGATATAACCCCTACTGAAGCCTATCAGCTATTTTTGAAGGAGCCAGAGAGCTTTTATTCATCTCCAGCTTCACCATCGGATTATCTTGAAGCTTACCGGGGGGCAAGCCAACATGCTGAAAATATTATTTGTATTACCCTCTCTTCTAAACTGAGCACAGCCTATGATGTTGCCCGGGCTGCCAGTGAGCAAGCCGAGAGGGAGCTACCGCAGACCTCAATAGAGGTGGTGGATTCGCTGACGGCTACTGCTGCTCAGGGTTTTATCGCCTTGGCTGCAGCTCGCCTGGCAGAGGAGGGAAAGAGCTTGGCTGAGGTGGTCAAACTAGCTGAGGCAATGCGTGACCGGGTTAGTCTTGTTGCTTTCTTGGATACAGTGCGCCATGTTTATCGGTCTGGGCGTGTACCTAAGGTGGCAGCTCATGCCGGCTCGATGCTTAACCTAAGACCGATATTTACTATTTCAGGACCTGTTAAATTCCTGGGCATAGCCAGAAACAGGGAACAGGGTATCAACCAACTCCTTAGGAGGATGAGAGACAAAGTAGGTCAGAACCCGGTACATGTTGCTGTGATGCATGCCTATGCCCTGGATGAAGCCAAAAAGCTAATGGAGAGGATATCATCTGAGTTCAATTGTGCTGAGCTATGGCTTACTGAGTTTAGCCCACTGATGGGTTATGCTTGCGGCACTGGAACCCTGGGGCTTGCCTTTTACAAGGAGGACTAGGTGATAGTTAATAGCATTATAGCTGTAGTTCTAGGCTATCTATTGGGCTCTATTCCTTCAGCCTATATTTCCACTCGTATAGCTACGGGTAAAGACATCCGCCGGATGGGTGGAGGTAATGTGGGTGGTTTGAATGTCTTTCGAGAGGTGGGGGCTATGCCTGCCTTGGTGGCGGGTATCATTGATGTTGGCAAGGGAGCAGCAGCGGTAGCCATAGCCTACTGGCTGCTTGATGTGTCCCAGCTTTTTGTTCTACTCACTGCATTGGCAGCGGTGATTGGCCACAACTGGATGGTCTTTCTCAAATTCAGTGGTGGGAAGGGTATGGGGCCTACCATAGGTGCCGTATCAATACTATTGCCTGTTTACGGTTACCCGCTAGGATTAGCCTTCTTCTTTGGCACAATTCTAATACCTCTGATAATCACCCATAATGTTGCCCTGTCTATGGGCATTGGGCTTGTTTCATTACCCTTCATTGGCTGGTTGGGTATGA
Source organism: Dehalococcoidia bacterium (assembly GCA_030643695.1). Lineage (GTDB taxonomy): Bacteria > Chloroflexota > Dehalococcoidia > Dehalococcoidales > DAOWKM01 > DAOWKM01. Next base: position 4,929 of record DAOWKM010000116.1, read on the forward strand.
AATCGACACCATTTATTACCTTTAGTATCGTCTTGGGATTGATAATTGCCGTAAGATTTCTGCCCACAGCTAGGGCGGCTCTGGCTAAGGCTGAGACCAAGAAGGACTTTATCTTTGACCACTGGCAGGGGGATAAAGATAGAAGAAAAGGGATATAAATTATTTCTTTGGCAATTCAATTCCGGTATAATCCCGACTTTATCTGGAAACTTTTGGGGAGTTAGCCTCCTATGAATAAGGTAGCTATTGTAACTGATAGCATAGCTTGTCTGCCTCCAGAAATGGTGAGACAATACCAGGTGCGAATATTACCCATTAATCTCTACTTTGGAGACAGGGTCTATAGAGACGGGGTGGATATAACCCCCGCTGAAGCCTATGAGCTATTTCTTAAGAATCCTAAGCGTTTCACTACATCGGCACCCTCGCCTATGGACTGCCTTGAAGCCTACCGTGAAGTAAGTAAGCGAACAAAAGATATCCTTTGTATTACCGTCTCCTCTAAATTGAGCATGGTGTATCAGAGTGCCCACATAGCCAGAGAGCAAGCTAAAACTGAGCTTCCTGGGATAACCATTGAGGTGTTGGATTCCTATATGGCTACCGCTGCTGAAGGTTTTATTGCCTTGGCTGGAGCCCGGGCAGCGGAGGTGGGGAAGAGCCTGACTGAGGTGATTAAAGCAGTCGAGGAAATGAGGAATAAGATTAGTGTTGTTATCCTTTTGGATACAGTGCGCTATGTTTATCGGTCAGGGCGTATACCCAGGGTGGCGGCTCATGCCGGCTCTATACTTGATCTAAGACCAATATTTACTGTTTCGGGGACAGTCCATCTTGGCGGCATAGCCAGAAGCAGGGAGCAAGGTATCAACCAACTCCTTAGGAGAATGAGAGACAAGGTGGGACAGAACCCGGCACATGTTGCCGTGATGCATGCCTACGCCCGGGATGAAGCCGAGAAGCTAAAGGAGAGAATCTCATCTGAGTTCAATTGTGCCGAGCTATGGCTTACTGAGTTTAGCCCGGTAATGGGCTATGCCTGTGGCACGGGAACCCTGGCGGTTGCCTTTTATAGTGGAGATTAGGCAGCAGTTATCAACCTAGCCAAATGAAAGGAAACATTCTATAATTAAGGGTTGTGGAACATACCCAACTTGTTTCCGATGTTCAGCGATTGATGGAGAGCCTGGGGCAACTTCCTGACCCGGTAGCTGAGCCGGCTTTCATTGCTGTTAGTGGCTTGCCTGGAACAGGAAAATCTTACTTTTGTCGCCGATTAGCTGAGAGGCTACCATTTATTATTCTAGAAAGTGATACCTTGCGCAAAGCTCTGTTCTCATCACCGTGTTATAGCTCCCAGGAGAGCTCACGCCTTTTTCAGGCTTGCCATCGTCTTATTGAAGAGTTACTGAGAAGAGGCCTTTCCCTTATTCTAGATGCTACCAATCTATCAGAGGGGCATCGTGAACATCTTTACAGTATTGCTGACCATCTGGATGTCAAGCTAGTTCTGGTGCGTGTTGATGCGCCACCCTGGGTTGTGCAGGAACGGCTTAGAGACAGGCGAGAGGGGGTGAATTCGGCAGGTAATTCGGACGCCGACTGGTCAGTATATCAGAAGATGAAGCCCTCGGTTCAAAAAATCAGTCGCAAGCACTATACTGTAGATTCTTCCCGAGATATTACCCCGGTGCTGGATAAGATTGTGAGGGAGGTGAGTAGGTAAAAGTGGAGATTAAGGTCATAATTGGTGATGTTGCTAGGATTGAAGCTGATGCTATCATAGTGACCCTTTTTGAGGAGACAGAACGCCTTGATGGTAATATAGCTACTATAGACAGGGCTTTGGCAGGGGCTATCTCTCAGCTTATCAGTCAGGGTGAGATTAAGGGTAAACTTAATGAGATTACTATTATTCATAGCCTGGGCAAGCTTCCAGCGGCTCGGGTGGTGGTCGCTGGCTTGGGTAAGCAACCGGAGCTATCCCAGGATAGGGTTCGTGGCGTGGTGGCTGAGACCTGCCGTTTATTACAACAGAAGGGTGTGAATACTATTGCTACCGTGCCTCAGGGAGTAGGTGTAGCCGGTATAACTCTGGAGGGTGCTGCTCAGGCAGTAACCGAGGGTGCTCTGCTTGGTGTTTATTCCTTCCGGAGGCATATAACCAAGGAAGCTGAGTATGGCGAGATTAACCAGCTTACTATAGTAGATGCTAATGAGGCTAATCTCCCCATTATAGAACAGGGCTGCTATAAAGGTAGGGTGTTGGCTGAGGCAACTAATCTGGCTCGTGATATGGTTAATGAGCCGGCTAATTATATGACGCCCAGTCGTATGGCGGAGATGGCAGTGAGGCTGGCTGAGACCTATGGGCTTGAAGTTAGTGTTCTTGAGCGGGAGCAGATGCAAGAATTGGGCATGGGGGCGCTGCTAGGTGTAACCCAGGGAAGTCGGCAACCGCCCAAGTTTATTATTCTCCATTATAAGGGGGATGATTCTACCGAAATTGATGTAGCCTTAGTTGGTAAGGGGGTAACCTTTGATTCTGGGGGTATTTCTATCAAGCCCTCAGAGGGGATGGGAGAGATGAAGGGAGATATGGCTGGAGGGGCTGCGGTCATGGCAGCGATGGGTGCCATTGCTCAACTCAAGCCAAAGACTAATGTTATGGCGGTCATTCCAGCTACAGAAAACCTGCCCAGCGATAATGCTCTGAAGCCAGGTGATATCCTAACCGCAATGAATGGTAAGACGATTGAGATTATCTCCACAGATGCTGAGGGACGGCTTATTCTGGCTGACGCTTTAGGTTATGCTAAGAAAGTTGATGCCAAGCATGTGGTTGATGTAGCTACTTTGACCGGAGCCTGCCGGGTAGCTCTGGGTGATGTGTGTAGTGGTGTCTTTGGTAATAATCA
>DAOWKM010000017.1 GCA_030643695.1 Dehalococcoidia bacterium
AAACCCTTACCCTTTGACAACCCGGTAATATCAACCAGGTCACCTGCCTTAAACAGGCTAACATCAATCCCCTCTCCGACTTCAATAGCTTCGCTATCACCTACCCTGAATTCTCGGAGGTATTTAAACTGTCCCTTAACCTGCCCCCTCGGTGAGGAGCTAGAGCGCTTGACTTGGCTAAATCCGAGCTGAATGGCGTTATACCCCTCCTTGTCCGCAGTTTTAACCTGGGTTACCGCGCAGGGTCCAGCCTCAATAGCAGTTACTGCTTCGGCTTTGCCATCGTCTCTAAATACCTGGGTCATGCCCAGTTTTTTACCAATAATACCTTGAATCATGCCTTTAGTCACATACCTTTTATAGCTTAATATCTATATCAACCCCGGCAGGTAAGTTCAGGCTAGCCAGGGCGTCTATTGTCTTGGAGGTTGCCTTTACAATATCAATGAGACGTTTGTGAGTTCGGATTTCAAACTGCTCCCGGGAATCCTTATCTATAAAGGGGGAACGGATAACACTGAGCTTTTGGATATGGGTAGGTAAAGGCACTGGCCCAACAACGACAGCCCCCGTCCGTTCCACTGCGGCTACAATCTGTTGAGCCGATTGGTCAAGTATCTTATGGTCAAAGCTCTTTAACTTAATGCGAATCTTTTGTTTAGGCATATAACACTACCTCTAACCTATCCTACCTGCAGCTTTATCAGTAATCTGGTCTACCAATCCCGCCGGTAGTTCCTGATACTGATGAAATTCTATAGAATGTGTTGCCCTTCCCTGAGTCAGTGACCTGAGACTGGTGGTATAGTTAAATACCTCAGCTAGAGGTATAAAGGAGTGGATAATAGACATTTCGCCACGTGTCTCAATAGCTTGGATATGTCCCCTCCTTGAATTGAGGTCAGCTATTATATCACCGAGGAATTGCTCTGGCGTAACCACTTCCAGCTTCATAATTGGCTCCAGAAGGGTAGGTTTGGCTTTGATGACACCTTTCTTTAGCGCTATTGAGCCAGCCATCTTAAAGGCTATATCTGAAGAGTCAACCTCGTGATAGCTACCGTCGTAAATGATTATTTTAATATCAACTACTGGGTAGCCAGCCAGTACCCCCGTCTCCATAGCTTCCTTAATACCAGTCTTCACTGCCGGAATATATTGCTTGGGTATAGCTCCATTTTTAACCTTGTCTACAAATTGAAAGCCACTGCCGCGCTCCACCGGTTCGAGCTCAAGGCAGACATGACCGTATTGACCATGTCCTCCAGTTTGCTGGATAAATTTTCCTTCAACCTGTACTGGCATAGTAATGGTCTCCTTATAGGCAACCCGAGGCTTACCCACCTTTGCCCCTACCTTAAATTCACTAAGCAATCTGCTTACTAGAACCTCAAGATGAAGCTCACCCATACCTGAGATGACAGTCTGTCCTGTCTCTGGATTGTAATTTACCTTAAAGGTAGGGTCCTCCTCGGTCAGTTTTTGTATGGCTTCCTCCATCTTGTCTTGGTCAGCTCTAGTTCTAGGCTCGATAGCCACCGAGAGTACCGGTTCAGGGAAGCGGATGGATTCAAGAAGCACTGGTTGAGAGTAGTGACACAGGGTATCGCCAGTAAAGGTATTCTTAAGACCCAAGGTAGCCACGATAGCCCCAGTATCTGCCTCAGCTATTTCCTCACGATGATTGGCATGCATTAATAATAGCCGTCCCAGGCGCTCCCTTTTATCCCGAGTCGAGTTAAATATCTGTGCCCCTGCTTTCACTCTGCCCGAATACACCCTGAGGTAGACCATCCTGCCCATAAAGGGGTCAGCAACCGCCTTAAAGGCTAGTGCGGAAAAGGGGGCATCATCTCTAGCTGGGCGAGTAATTTCGGCTCCTACTCTGGTATCAATAGCCCTTACCGGTGGCATATCTAACGGAGAGGGAAGATAGCTTACAATAGCATCAAGTAGTGGCTGAATCCCTTTGTTCCTCAGCGCACTGCCGCAAAGAATAGGCACCCCCTTATTAGCTAGGGTTACCCTTCTCAAGGCTAGCCTTAACTCAGAGGCAGTAATATCACTACCCTCAAGATAAGCCTCCATAATCTGGTCATCAATTTCAGCCAATTTTTCAATTAGCTGGCGGCGAAATTTGATACATCTTGCCTGCTCTGACTCAGGAATAGCTACCTCCAGGGGTGGTGAATCAGGATTCCCATCAAAGCTCCATGCCCTGTTCTCTACGAGGTCGATAATGCCTTGGTATGAAGCTTCACTACCTAAGGGCAATTGGATAGGCAGGGGCTTGGCGTTTAGTCGTTGTTTAATCATGGTCAAATTACGGCTAAAATTGGCGCCAATTCTGTCCATCTTATTAATGAAGCAAATCCGGGGCACATTATATCTATCAGCCTGTCGCCATACTGTCTCTGATTGAGCCTCAACCCCAGCCACAGCATCAAAAACTACTACCCCTCCATCCAGCACTCTAAGGCTGCGCTCTACTTCAGCAGTAAAATCTACATGCCCTGGGGTATCAATTATGTTGATGCGATGGTCCTGCCAGTAACAGGTAGTAGCTGCCGCCATGATGGTAATACCTCGTTCCCTTTCCTGCTTCATCCAATCCATCACCGCTGTTCCCTCATCTACCTCACCAATCTTGTAGGTACGGCCAGTGTAATACAATATCCTTTCGGTGACGGTGGTCTTACCGGCATCAATGTGAGCGATAATAGCTATATTTCGTATGCGTTCTAATAGAAAGCTTCTAGGCATAATCCTGTCCTCTACTTTAGGACTAGTGATGAATAACTCCTCACCATCTGTAGTGGGCAAAGGCCTTATTAGCCTCAGCCATTTTATGAGTATCCTCCCGCTTTTTTACGGCTGTTCCTTGTCTCTTGGAGGCGTCACTAAGTTCAGCCGCTAGCTTCTCTGCCATAGACTTGCCGGCTCTGGCTCTGGCTGATTTTACTAACCAGCGCATAGCTAGAGACAGACTGCGGTTAGGCCTGACCTCCACTGGCACCTGATAAGTAGCCCCCCCGATACGGCGTGGCTTAACCTCAAGCAAGGGGGTGGCATTCCTTACTGCCTGCTCTAAAACACTGAGTGGAGCCGTTGATTTCCCCTGTTCCATAATCTGTAGAGCACTATATACAATGCTCTCCGCCGTATTTTTTTTGCCTCGTGTCATTACCTTATTAATCAACTTGGCTACTATTACACTGTGATACCTAGCATCGGGGGGTGTTTCTCTTTCTATAGCTGGGGCTCGCCTTGGCATTTTACCTCCCTAGTTTAAACACCCTCAGCTAGAGCTTTGGGTCGTTTGCTTCCATATTTACTACGGCCTTGGTGACGGTTAGCGACACCGTTGGCATCTAGTGCCCCTCGGATAATATGATAGCGAACACCGGGTAAATCCTTTACCCTCCCTCCGCGGATTAGGACTACAGAGTGTTCCTGCAATTCATGCCCCTCACCGGGGATGTAGGCAGTTACCTCCATCCCATTGGTCAGTCGCACTCTAGCTATCTTGCGTAGCGCCGAGTTTGGCTTCTTGGGGGTAGTGGTCTTAACCTGAATACAAACCCCTCGCTTCTGTGGGGAGCCCTTCCCTTGTATCATCCTATTCTTCAAGGTATTATAAGTAAGCCGCAATGCCGGCGTTTTGGTTTTTTTGATAACCTTCTTACGCCCTTTACGGACAAGCTGATTAATAGTGGGCAATGGTTTACCTCCTACCCTATACAATTTTAATGGATGAGCTCCAGCTCATCCATTAAAAGCAATAATAAAGGATTGAACACTAACTTTCAATCCTTCAGCTACCGGCTGAACTATCAAACGCTAACTTTCTAGTCTATCATAGCTAGTAATTAAATGTCAACATATTAACCAGCTTGACACAGTATATTGCTCCTGATAGACTTTAGCTAAATAAGAGGTTTAATTATTCCCCCCTGAAGACCTTATTTAACTATAATGGCCCCGTGGTGTAGCGGACAAACATGCCACCCTGTCACGGTGGAGAGCGTGGGTTCAAATCCCACCGGGGTCGCATCTTCAAGATTTTGTTGACAAATTCCTCATAGTTTAGCTTGAAAAATGGCGCTAGTTCAGTTTGTGGCTTAACAGCGACAACCTGTTTGTCTTTTACCCAGATTTCCAGAAACAAGCATCGAGCCAGTTTGTTTCTTTGTTCCTGATTGCTTCTTCCCAACCTTCAGCTATATCTGCTAGAAATTCTGCTAATCTCCCCAAACTTTTGGTTTGGCTTTCGCCCGGTGCCAACAATTGTAGATGTTGCTGACTTTCCTTTGTCAATATACCCTCCGTACATGGTCCGCTCTCAACCTTCGCCTAATGCCTGAAACGCTCGTCTGTGGGCATCAATGCTGTAGCCCTCGACCTATTCCTCGCTACTGACTCTGGCATAAAGTGTTGCTCTCATCGTTCCCTCTATTTGCTCTTTTGTTGGAGGCTTGGCACCAAGGTATTTGATAACTTTTTGCCTCACCTTCTTACCTTCTCGCTGGTTTTCCACAAGATAGTAGTAGATTCTGTTGCCCTTTCGTTTAGTTCTGACAAACGCCACCGCTCACCTCTACCATTGTTGTAGTGCCTACTAGAGAAATGTCAAAGGGGGAACTTTTAAGAATATTGTCTTCCCACTTGAGTTCCTCAGCGATATGCAACTGTTTACCAACCATGTGTAAGGAGCTAATGATGGGGTTGTCGACCTAACGCCCCGGCTCTTGGCGTTAGAGCAAGGGCACCCATTTTTGCAGAGGAGACACTATTAAGCAAAGCTGCCATTGACGTTGGTGTGTGAGGGAAGCTTATCGAGTACTGTGAGTAAATAGCAGATTACCCAACTCTTGTGTGTTCCAGAAAGAATCGCTTCTGAGGGCACAATCTGGCTTAATGTTCAATCTATTGTTTCGTAATTGGTTGCGTTAAGCAGAGAGCTAAGATGCTACAGCATCGGGCTACATTCGGTCGTTAAGTCAGCGATGTGCTTCTTAATCCTGGGCTTGTTGGAATTCTTGACAGATGGTGAGCAAGGATTCTAAGATGATGACGTTAGTTGATATAGAAAATCCCGGATTAACGTCATGAAACAAGTAGCCTGCGGATAGGAGAGTGGATGTAGGATACGATGCTACATGAAATCATTACAAATATGGCTTTGGTTGTACCTATTTGTGCTTGGGCAATTGCACAGCTGGCAAAGACATCAGTAGCACTATTGCAGGGCAAGGGGCTGGACTTGCGTTATTCGGTCGGCAGTGGCGGTATGCCCAGTGCACATTCGGCATTCGTCACTGCATTGGCCACATCGGTCGCCATGATACAGGGCTTTGGGTCAGTAGCCTTTGGTATTACCGTTATCTTGGCTTTAGTAGTTATGTATGATGCCGCTGGCGTGCGGCAATCGGTAAGCCAACAATCGGCTGTCCTAAACCGTGTTGTAGAAGAACTTAGACTTAAGCGACCTATGGCCGAGTTGGAGAGTGACTTGCGAGAGTTGGTCGGGCACACACCGTTTCAGGTTATTACCGGAGCCGCATTAGGTATCGCTGTCGCTTGGCTATGGATTACCATTGCTGCCCTGTAAATAGCATAGAGATACCACCACCTTTATTTTTGAATGCTAGGAGGCACCTCACCACCATATGATGTAAGATGTAATAAGTAACATTCTGACGAACTGTTACATCAAAGTGTGGGCTATTATGAGGAGGTCGGTTAGCGGGCTAAATCTGCCTACATCTCTTAAGCATATAGATGACAACCAGGCAATTCAGTATCTTCCCTGTCTTCCTCCACCACCAAATCTGCTGTCTCTCCTGTCACCATAGGACCCACCGCTTCTCTTGTCAGAACGAGGGCGAGCCTCGCTAACATCAAGTGTCCGTTCCTTAAGTGTTTTTCCTTTGAGGCCAGTGATTGCGGCTTCACCCTCAGACTTTGATGACATTTCAACGAAGCCAAATCCCCTAGATTGTCCACTATACCTGTCCTTAATAATAGATACAGAGGTCACTTCGCCAAAAGCCGCGAATTCTTGCTGCAATTCCTCTTCAGTTACCTCACGTGATAAGTTACCCACATAGATATTCATCCTGATACCCCCTTTTGTTAAATTCCATAATCCCTGGTCAACTGTTTGTTACTAGCGTGCCAACCAATACCTCTTCGGAGCTTGGCTGTAATCATCTACGAAACTTAGTACTTTCCAGCTCAATGAGGTGTTACCTCCTAAGTCGTCTTCGTCTTGCGCTCCTTTTTGATTTTAGGCGTGCAGCTTCTCTCTTGGATAGGAAATAACGACGGGCTTTCACCTCACGTAGAGTTCCCTCCATCTGCACCGCCCTTTGAAAGCGCCTCAATAAAGAGTCTTGGGTCTCACCTTCACGTATAGAAACTTCCAATGGCATAAAACACTAGCACATTCTAGTGACATACATAGCCAGGTACCCATCTATATATGTCCTTGAGGTTAAATTAAGTTATCTGTTCAGTCTGATCTTATTGTAGCACTCGCTACAATATACCGGTCTACCTTCGCGTGGTTCGAAAGGCACTTCAGTTTCCTTACCACACTGGGCGCATATTGCTGTGAACATTCGCCGCTCAGACCTGTAGCCACCACTTCCGTAACGCTCTGTCTTCCTTGCCTGACGGCATGAGGGACAGCGCTTAGGCTCGTTAGTATAGCCCTTAGAGGCGAAGAATTCTTGTTCCTCAGCACTGAAAGTGAAGGTAGCTCCACAATCGGAACATTGGATCGTCTTGTCTTGAAAGCCCATTAGATGACCTCCTCTCTTCTAAATAGTTGGTTCGAGTTGGTCATCCAGCCCTTGAGGGAATCTAAAGTAACTTAACAAAGTATGTAATAACCTAAACTGAAACCACCATGGCTATTATACACTAAAGGAAACCCCTTGTCAAAAGTTGGTGCAGGCTTCTCAGTAAGAAAGATTGCTATGACCAACTATTCAATATTTCAGAGGTGCAGTTCTATTATATCGCCATCCTGAAGGATATGGTCTCTCTTTACCATTAAGCCGTCGTGCTTTCCTGAACCCCATACCCGGGCATACTTCAGCTTAGCCGCAAAATCTTTGTGAACTGATGCGGCAGCATCCTCTAGCGTGCTTCCCCGCTCAAGGATTATCGGGTCATCAAGGTCTGGCTTTTGACCCGGAGTCTTAGTGTATACTCGAATAATATCAAGCATCTCATAGATTTCACGCTTCAATTCTTCCAAGCCAATTCCTTGTTTAGCTGAGATGGCAATGGCTGGCAATTGCTCCTTATACTTGTTCTTCAGAGCGGTGTAGTTTTCATTAGCACTGTTTAAGTCGAGCTTATTGCCGATAATTAATGTTTTCTTCTGTAATAAAATAGTATCTTGCTCTGCTTCAGTCTTCTTTTCCCCCATTCCTATTCTCATGTTTTCCAGTTGGGTGGCAATGGCTTCCATTTGAGCTAATGGGGGGCTACTTAGGTCAACTACAGCCAGTAAGGCGTCAGCCCGGATGAGCATATAGCGGAGCCAGGGCTCAATAGATTGGGGCATCAGTGGCGGGGTGTCAATTAGTTGTATTTGTATGTTCTCAAATTCCATCATCCCTGGGGTAGCCGTGTGGGTAGTAAAGGGGTATTCGGCTACTGCTGGAGAGGCATTGGTAATGCTGGCGACAAGCTGTGATTTGCCAGCATTGGGCAAGCCAATTACCACTATCTGGGCGGCTCCCTCTTTCTCGATGAGCATTGAGGCTCTCCTAGTCCCTGACTTCTTCCCTGCTAACTGGCTCAGCTTAGCAATTCTCCCTCTCAGCTCAGCCCGCAGGTGGTCTGTCCCCTTGTGTTTGGGCATAATTGCCAGCATTTCTTCCAGTGCCGTTATCTTATCTTCGGCACTTTTAGCTGCTCGGAATCTTTTCTCAACCTCAAAGTATTGTGGCGGTAAATTAGCTGGCATTGCCTATCACAGATACTCCTTTATTTTCTGGGCTAGGTCTCGGTTCATGCTCCTGGTGGCGGCTAGTTCCTCAGGGGAAGCCTCCCTGATGGCTTGGACTGAGCCAAATTGCTTGAGCAGGGCGCGCTTACGCTTAGTGCCAATACCAGGGATAGTATCAAGAGCTGAGGCGAAGGTTTCCCGTTTGTGTATTTTTTGATGGTAACCTATGGCGAAGCGGTGTGCCTCATCTCTGAGGCGCTGTAAGAGCTGAAGACCCGGGGAACTGCGGGGTAGAGTAATGGGTTGTCTTTTTTGGGGAAGGAAAATCTCCTCGTTTTCCTTGGCTAAACTGGCTATAGGTATAGAACCGGCTCCAGCTTCATTTATGGCGGCTCGAGCAGCATTAAGCTGTCCCTTGCCACCGTCAATGAGGATAAGGTCAGGTAGCACTGCCCAGGTATTTGGGGTTGAGACATCGCTACTTTTGAGGCTAGTCCGCTTGAATCGCCGCCCAAGCACCTCCTGGAGCATAGCATAATCATTAGCCCCCGATACTGTTTTGATTCTGAAGCGTCTATAGTGAGACGGCTTTGGTTTTCCCTGCTCAAAGACCACCATGCTGCCTACCGCTGCCGTTCCTTGTATGTTGGAGATGTCGTAGCCTTCCATTCGGGAAGGGAGATGGGGGAGGTGGAGCTCCTGTTTTATTTCGGCTAGGGCAGCCGTTACTGCTGTCGGCGTAGCTAGCTGTTTAATTTTAAGCTGTTCTAAACCCTGTCGGGCATTTTCGGCAACAGTTTTCACCAGTTGTTTCTTATTACCCCGGCGGGGCACTTGAATTTTAACCTTAGCCCCTCGTTTACCTTGAAGCCAGTTCTCAATAATAGCCCCATCTTCTACCGGATACTGGAGCACCAGTAACGGCGGAATATAGGGGGTAGAGTTATAAAACTGCTTGATAAAGCTGGTCATAATTTTTTGGGGCTGTTCAGAATAGGTGCCCTGCAATACGAAGCTCTCTCGTCCCATCAGCTTGTTACTGCGAATGAAGAAAACCTGGACATAGGCTTGGTCTTGAGCCTGAGCGAAGGCGATAACATCCTCTTCGCCTCTTACCCTGGTGGCAATCCTTTGCCCTTCAATAACCCTGTCCATTGCCTGGATTTGGTCTCTGAGTAAGGCTGCCTTTTCAAAGTTCAAGGCTTCAGCCGCCACCTTCATCTTGCTCTCCAGCTCTTGGACTACTATTTCCTGTTTTCCTTCAAGGAAAAGGATTACCTGCCTTATTACCTCGGCGTATTCCTCCTTACTCACGGCACCGATGCAAGGTCCGAGGCAGTGGTGGATATAGTACTCAAGGCAGGGTCGTGAATCGGTGCCAGTAATAGTCCTGGAACAAGAGCGGAAGGGGAAGATTCCTTTCAGCACCTTCAGGGTTTGGCGCACTGACTTGGCGCTGGCAAAGGGACCAAAGTAACGCCCCCCGTCTTCTTCCAGATGTCGGGTAGTATACACCCTGGGCCAATCTTCATTGAGAGCTATCTTGAGGTAAGGGAAGGTCTTATCATCCTTGAGTCGGACATTATAGCGAGGCCGGTACCTCTTTATCAGATTTAACTCAAGAATAAGAGCCTCCTGTTCCGAATTGGTAACAAAGCAGTCAAGGTCATTAACCCTGGCTACCATCCGCTCCAGTTTTGGTGATAGCTTTTGTCCAGCGCCAAAGTATGACCTTACCCTATTATGGAGGTTAGCTGCTTTGCCCACATATAAGGTATTCCTGTCAGCATCCCTCATCAGGTAAACACCAGGACTAGCCGGTAGTTGCTTTAATTGTTCGGCGATAAGATTGTGGGTCAACCCTGTCCTCCTAAAACTACCTTAAATTTATTGTAGCATAGCCGATAGAGTGGGGAAAGTGTTTTAAATAACCTTGACAGATAGTATGAGATTGATATTTTATATGATATAATTTATTTAGAAAAGCTGTGGTTATAAAGACAGTAGCGACCAACCGCAAGGCTTATCACAATTATCATATACAGGATAGCATAGAAGCTGGTATTGCCCTTACTGGCACCGAGATAAAATCAATCCGCACCGGTAGGGTGAGCTTAGGCGATGCCTATGTTAGACCTGAAGCGGGAGAGCTATGGTTGCTGAATGCTTATATTGCTCGCTATGAAGCAGGCAGCTACTTAAGCCATGAGCCAATGCGATCTCGGAAGCTGTTACTGCATCGTAAGCAGATTGATAATCTTACCAGTAAAGTGCAGGAAAAGGGCTTTACTCTGGTTCCACTAAGGTTATATACTAAGGATAGTATTGCCAAGGTTGAAGTAGCGCTGGCTAGGGGTAAAAAGTTATATGACAAGCGGGAATCCATAATCCGCCGTGAGACAGAAAGGGAGACAGGGCGGGCTATAAAAAGACAGAAGTTCAAAGGGAGGTAGTTTATATTTAAGCCGCTGGTAGTAAATGGGGACGCGTGGGTTCGACAGGGGAGGTATGCTACAGGATTGCAAGCTGAGGTGCCATTAACCTCATTAAACAAGTGGCAAAAAATAACTGGCAACGAACCAGTCTTTGCTTGCTAATTATTAGCGAGCACATCCAACCCGACCTCACCTCAATGGGTTGGGATTGGGTGCCGAAAAGTTGAGGTGCCATCGCTCGGATGCCGATAAGGGCGGTGAAAGAATTATCGGCTGGCTTGGCTAAACTCGGTCGGCAGAGGTTAGCTAGGTGAGATGAAAGAGCTGACTAAACTTGTAGTATATCCTGGGTAGCTTCTCTTGGACGGGGAGTTCGACCCTCCCCCGTCTCCACCAGAAATTTATTCTTCAAGGAATTCGGTCACTTCTTTAGCTAGTTTTTTATTTTCATCTTCACTGAGCATAATCCCGCTTTCTAACATTTCTATGAATTTATTAATTTCTAGGTTTTGTTCTCTCAGCTGCTTTATCCTCTCATTTTGTCTCTTAATCTCTAAATCAAGTTCTCCAAAATCTATGTCTAATTCAAACCTCTTATCCAGAAACCAGAGTGTATACTTTATGGCTCTCAGGTCATCAACGGCAGCAAGGTAGAATGGCACTTCCGTCCAGAGGTTTACCCCGGCAATATTTCTCCTTTTGGCGACCCATAACAGGAGACTGCTTAGAGTGGGTCGTTCACCGGGAGGCGTTTGATAGTTCATATTTGTTTCCAGCCCGTATCTTGCCAGCGTTTGTTTAAGTTCTGGCTGATTAACCACGGTTGATATCCGGCGAGGAGCAGTATGAGCCATTAAAGAGATAACGCCACCTATAGTGTAAAGTTCAGTGGCTTGGTAATAGTGTTGGGCAAAATCAAGAACAGCGTTTAGAAATTTATACTGTTCATACCTGGGTGGGTTACTTTCAAAAATCAGGAGGTTATTCCTTGGGCAAGAATAGAATTTGCTTTCTGGGGATTGAATCACATCATCTTCAATTTTAACCCCCCCGAAAGAGAAAAAACCCAGGGGCTTAATTTCACCAACTTCCTCAATTCCTAACTTCTTATGTAAGTAACCGATAGTCTTAATCCCCAGCTTACCAACATCCTGACTCCACCTTACCACTAAGGATGGGCTCTGAAGATTGGGGGTTTTATATATTTTAAACGGCTCTTCACTAATCAATCTTCCTTGCCTCCTTTTTGGAAGAACTTATCAATATCTTTCATAATTCTTTTCTTATCTTCTTCGGTTATCGGTCCTGGCTTTTCCTCTTTGGCATAAGTAACATATTTCAGTTGTTCCAGCTTATCCTTCACCTCTGGAGGAATTTTCTCATACAACTGGTTAATTTTGTCTTCCACCTGTCTAGTTAAATCATCAAGATTCGTTAAGTCAATCCTGATTCCCAACCTATTAGCTAAAACCTCAACTACAGCTCGTGAAGCCTTAGGATAGAGCAGGGGGAATCCTTGAAGGTAAGCTGGTATTTCCCCCAGTAAACAAATGCCATCTAGTCCCCTCTTTTTAGCTACTCCCAGCAAAAGCCCATTTAAACCGGTAATAGTACCTTGGCTAACTCTACCGGTAATATTACTCATCAGGATTGTATTCTCATATCCCTTTACCTCAGGTATTAACTCTTTCCGGTTAGGCACTGCCCAGACCCTTGGCTTTGCGGTATGGTGTATTAGAGTGACAGCAGCCCCTGAGGTGTAAACTCTTTCGCAGCCAAACTTCAGCGCTACATCCAAAACAAGATTAGCCATTTGGTAAGCCTTCTCGCCTTTAGCATAGGCTCCTTCGGCCTCAGTGGGTTGCTCTTCACCAATAAAGAATATCAAATCCTTTTTGCTGGTTTGGCAGAAGTAAAATTTATTGCTGGGGAACTCCATATCTTTTAATTCACCATCTTTAATTAAGACCCGCTTGGGGTAGAAGAAGTCCCAGGGTTCTATTTCAGCGAATTCTTCTGCTCTGGCCATTTCCCTTAATGCGTCAACAGCAATTATCCCAATATTTCCAATCCCTGGCCAGCCGACGATTAAATCCGGCCTCTGCAGCTTTGGCTGTTGATAAAACTTAATACTCACTTCTCGTCTCCTCAGAAGGCATTACCTTCCTATGCTCATTTTATACTGGCACCACATCTCTTTCAACCGGCTACTTATTGAAACTAAGATGCCTTGCTCCTTGCCCTGTTCTCTGCTAGAATTACTCTCTGGACTCCTATAACCATTGAGTTGGTGGAGATTATGACAAAGAAGGACTATTATGAAATCCTCGGCATTGATAGGAATGCCGAGGAAAACACCATTAAGAAAGCATACCGAGACCTGGCAATGAAGTATCATCCCGACCGTAATCTGGGGAGGGAAAAGGAAGCTAACGAAAAGTTCAAGGAAATAAATGAAGCATATGAGGTTTTGGGCGACCCGAAAAAGAGGAAGCAGTATGATATGTTTGGCACGGCGGCTACCGGGGATATCTTTGGTAGTCCTTTTACCAGGTCTGGTTTTGAAGAAGTAATGGGGGATTTTGGTAGAGGGGGGCTGAGGTTTGATTTTCTCAAAGGCATCTTTGATGGCTTTGAATTCTCTAGTGGACCAGGCAGAATGGAATTCAGAACCCAGAGACCTGGCGGTAGAGTATTTCATGGGCATATCCCCCTTGAAGATATGCTGGGTGATATATTCGGAACGGCGACTGAATCGGCTTTTGAGCAGCAACGGAGGGTTAATAATGATATTCATGAGCAGTTAACCATTTCTGGTGAAAAGGCAGGGCGAGGGGTTAAGATGGAGTATAAACGAAGGGGGAGGAAAATTGAGATAACTATACCCCCAGGGGTTAAAACGGGAGAAAAGGTGAGATACAAGGGGGCAAGATTAAAGTTGGATGGTCAACCGGGGGACCTTTATGTTCATGTCACGGTGAAGGATTAGTATGCCTAAGAAGAAGCTTGGGAAGATAGAAAAGCCTTTAGCCGAAGGGTTTAAGACTGGCAGAAAATTATATTTTATTCCCCTTATTTACTCGGTAGAGGGGGCAGAAGCTGATTATCTGGGGAAATTTAATGAGTATTGGAACCAGGTAGAAAATCAGGTAGGGAATTTGGAACTAAAGCTGGGGAAGGTTGATAAAGTATACCACGAATTAATCCCGGTTGGTGGTGACGATGGAGTCAAAGCGATAAAAGACCTAAATAGCAAAAGCTATCAAATTGTTAAGAATAGGTTAGATAAAGGGGCACGACTCCAACCAATTGAACAGAGCGAATTGCTAACCGAATTTATGGATTGGAGTAAATGCCTGGTAATAGGTCTGCAAAACCAGAAGGTATTTACCAGGGTCTACGAATTTTACACTGAAGCAAATAAAAAGAGAAATGAACATATTGCCAAGCAGATAGATGAAACACTTAGCGCCAATGAAACTGGGGTATTGTTTATGAGGGAAGGGCACCAGGTTCAATTTCCATCAGATATACAGGTATTCTATATTGCCCCTCCTGCGCTGGATGAGATTAAGCGCTGGTTTAGAGACCGTGAGGCTAAATCTCAAACGGTAGAGTAATAATACGCTTGACAGGCTTAATTTTTTGTGATAATACAAACCATAAAGAAAATGAAAGGGGGTAGTCGGAATGGAGAAGCCTAGAATTTGTGTCGTCGTTGTGAATAAGGACTTAGAAGCAATAAAAAGCGTTGAAAATCTTGTTGATTTATTTGAGGTTCGCATAGACCTCATCGGTGACGGCTGGCAAGAGGTAGCTAAGCAACTTAAAAAACCTTGGATGGCTACTAACCGAAGTACCAGTCAGGGTGGTAAATGGGAAGGAGATGAAAATACGAGAGTGGCAGAATTGCTTAAATCATTGGAGCTGGGGCCAGACCTGGTAGATATTGAGATTCAGACAGAAAATTTGGAACAGATTGTGGAAGTAATCAAGCAGCGGGCAAAGTGTGTCGTGTCCTTTCATGAATGGGAAGAGACACCCCCTCTTGAGAAGCTGGAGGAAGTGGTTCGGAAAGAGCTAGAAGCAGGTGCTGACATATGTAAGGTGATTACTAATGCTCAAAAAATTGAGGATAACATAACTGTTTTGCAACTCATTGCTAGCTTCCCTGAAGCAACCTTAATCTCTTCGGCTATGGGCTCTCTAGGTTCCATAAGCAGGGTTCTTAGTCCGCTGATTGGCGGATATCTTACCTATGCCTCGGTTGGTGAAGGTCGGGAGTCGGCTCCAGGCCAACTAACGGTAAGGGATTTAAAGAAAATTTATGAAATGGTGGGAAGATGCTAAACAGAGTTCTATCTGGGAAAACAAAGATTTGTGGGTTGATAGGCGACCCTTTAGGGCAGACTATGTCGCCGTTAATGCACAACACTGCTTTTGAAAAGATAGGGGCAGATTATCTGTATGTTCCGTTCACGGTAAAGAAGGGAGATTTAGGCAAGGCTATTGACGGTATGAGAGCTCTAAATTTAAGAGGACTGAATGTTACCATGCCTCACAAGGTTGCTGTTATCCAATTCCTGGATGAGTTAGACGACCTGGCTGATAAAATAGGTGCGGTTAATACCATAGTGAATAATGACGGGGTTTTAAAAGGTTACAATACTGATGGTGGTGGATTTTTGCAGTCTTTGCTGGAAAGGGGAATAGAGCCAAAAGGGAAAAGTATAGTTATCTTGGGAGCAGGCGGAGCTTCAAGAGCAGTTTCATTCATTCTGGCTGATAGGGGCGCCAGTTTGGTTATGCTCAACAGGACGCTGAGTAAAGTCGAGGAGCTAGCCGATAGGCTTTCAAAGGCTTTCCCGGGAAGAGCTGAAGCTCTACAACTGAATGAGAAAAATCTGGCAACGGCGCTAGGAAAAGCCGATATTTTAGTTAACGCTACCAGCTTGGGTATGGCTCCCAATGTTGATGAAACTCCGGTTAGTTCTAGCTTGCTCAAGCCTGACCTTGTTGTTGCTGATGCTGTGTATAATCCTATTAAGACGAGATTACTGAGAGAAGCTGAAGAGGTTGGTGCTAAGATTGTTAGCGGGGTTAATATGGTGGTCTGGCAAGGGGCATTAGCCTTTGAGAAGTGGACTGGCCTCAAGGCACCAGTCGAGATGATGAGGGAAGTAGTGATAGCACGCTTGACAAGCTAGATTTTTTGTGATAGTATGGCTTGAAAATAGGATTAAATATTATGTCGGTTTGTATTGTCTCCCAGGGATTATATTATTATTTCGCGTTTTCGGGGCGCAGAGGATGCGCTTGGGAGGCTTTGGTGTAAAAATGCAATCACCTTATTAA
>DAOWKM010000063.1 GCA_030643695.1 Dehalococcoidia bacterium
AATGCCACCAATAACAATAATGGCTACCAGAAGAATGGTAATGAACAGCCAGAATTTGTTAACCTTGCTTACTATCATGGAAGTCCTCCTAGCATTAGCTACTTAATATGAAACTACCCTGAGTAGCGGGCAACGAACTACTGTATTTCGCCGTTTGGCTAATTAGAGCTACAATATAATAAAGAATGGGCTTCCGTCAAACAGTTAACCACGAGGTTGCTAAACAATCTCTAACAAAGGCTGGTTTATTAAAGGAAGGATGAAGGAATGGTTATTAGTTTTGAGCTTGTTTTAAACGCCTCTCAGGGCAGTTCGTAGTGCTTCTTCTGACTTAGAGGGGGTAAGAGCTATTACTTGGTCTTCAGCCTGAAGGATAGTGTTGATTGTAGGTACAGTAGGTTTATGTTCTTTACGAATAATTAGAGCCAGTTTACTTTCTAGTGGTAGCGAAAGCTCCTTTACTGACTTACCTATTGTAGTTGAGTCAGGGGGGATTTTTACCTCTACAACTTCTAGCCCTTTATCTCTAATAGTTAATAGATGCGTCAGCGGGTGCGTTGGCACCTCTTCGGCTATGGTTTCAAGGATGATATTAGTGCTGCTTACGGTAACATCTACCCCCAACTTCTTAAAGATAGCTTCATTTTTGGGGTTTCTAATGCGGGCTATTGTGCGGGGAACATTAAATTTGTACTTGGCTACCTGGCAAGCAACCAGATTATCCTCATCATCACCGGTTACCGCGATGAGGATATCAGCGCGACCAGTGCCTATTTCAGCTAGAGTGGCTAGTTCACAGCCATCACCTCGAATACAAACACTACCAAGTTCATCGCAAATGAACTCGTTTCTACTAGCATCCTTTTCTATCACTAGCATCTCATGTCCTTCCTCTAAAAGGGCTTTGGCTAGGTAGTAGCCTACTTCACCTCCACCTACAATGATGATATACATAATTCCACCTCAACCCTCCAGCTTTTCCCTTAGCATCTGGGCAAATATTGTGGTTGAGCTGACGGGTTCCAGTCCTAGGCTTTCGTATAATTCCCGGCGCAGCGGGTCATAGATACGGCAGGTTACCTTGGGTACATTAAAGATATGCTTGGCAATTTGAGCTGCCATGACATTGCGATTATCTCCTTGGGTTACGGCAACAAAGGCATCGGCTTCCTCTATGCCTGCTTTTTTAAGTGCGTCCTCATCAATGCCATTGCCAATTAGAGCCGTACCACCGAAGTCGGGTGGTAGCCTCCGAAAACTGTAGGCATCAGTATCCAGAACAGTAACCGTGTGCCCATCAGCGTCCAGTAATCTGGCTAGCTGAGCACCTACCCGCCCACAACCCATAATTACTACTTTCATATAACCACCCACTTATGCCGCATATTGGTGATAGAGTATAACACGACAGGGAGCATTTTTAAGCACATAGGGCACTACATTACCCAGGCTAAACTGGCCAAAGCGTCTCTTGTATTTAACTCCTATCACGATTAGGTCGACCTCTCGTTCTACGGCTTCATCAACGATAGTTGGACCGGCATCACGGGCTTGGAGGAGGTCGGTATCTATTTCATAATCTTCTTCTTCAGCGACTCTCTCTATATGGTCTAGCATATCTTCAGCTTTTCTAATTTCGGATTCAATTTCAGCCTCTAATGGCAGGGCACGTTTCACTGTAATTACATAAACCGCCCAGATTTTAGCTTTGTGCTTCTTAGCCAGACTGCAGGCTAGCTTGACTGCTTCCTCATCGGGTTCGGTGCCAATTACTGGCACCAAAATCTTATGAAATTCCATATATTTTACTTCTATTTGTTATTGAATACCAGTATTATACCCCTTTATCAGAAATCTACAATATCCTACCATAGAAAGGGTAACTTTTTCGCATTTTACTTGACAAGAAATCAGCATTTACTGGTATATCTTCATTGTCATGAAGACCTTTCCTTGAGCCGACTTATCTGAGCATCTACAATCCTCACCGTGACATCCTTAAGTGCTTCTAACTCATCGGTGGACAGGTGTTCTAATTCCTCCAGATTATATTGGATGGCGCTTATAACCTCCCGGGAAGGGCGCCGCCTGGGGAGCATGAAGTAGGCATAGAGGCTACCAATTATCACGCCAAAAAAGGCAACCGTACTGAAAATTGACCAAATTGAACCAATTACTATTCCAGAAGTAGTAACCGGTCCCGGGGCATTAGCCCCCTGTGTTTGCATGGCAGTTAAGCTCCACCACAAAGCATAACCATAGGAAGTTATCTGCTCATTCACCCCACGCTCAGCAAGATAAATACCCCAAGAGGAGAGTAGCCAAAGCCCGATAAGAGCAAGAATCAACGGTATTAAAGGCGTTCTTGTAGCCACGTCCTTGAGAAATCTAAAAACTTCTGGGATATTTGGGGTGATGCGCAGCCTTCGGCGAGGCCTAATCCGCTTACGAAGACGGAGCACCTTATCCCCCGGTAGTAATGGCGTCACTTGCTCGAACCGCTCTTTCTCTTCCATCTCCAAGCACCTCCCCCTTTTTAATTAACTTTATATACCACACTTCAATTGTTGAATTCTACTCATTCCTCCCCCTTTTATCCCGGCACTGAATACAGCGGGGACGCCTAATACCCGTCTCAGGTGGTAACGCCTAATTCGTCGTGGGCGAAAAACCCTATCTCCAAGCTTGAGTCGCCAGCTATTATCCATATCTTGATTTACTTGCTTGATTTTAGGTATCTGCCTGGTGATTGTCAACAAAACCTGTCTGGCTTGACAATTATATATCTCTTACCTAAACTTACAACTGAGGTGGTTAATATATTAAAGCCTTTTCCTCACCCCCAGACTTCTAAATTGTTACTTCAATGTGCCCGTTGTTACTCAAGGAGGATTAGTGATGTTTAAGTTTCCCTTCATTCCTAGGGAGGAGAAGTTTTTTTGCCTTTTTGAGGAGAGTGCCCGGAATATGGTAAAAGCAGCTCAGGGATTAAAAATGATGATTGATACCTGGGAGGATGTTGAGGGGAAGGTAGCTGAAATAACTGAGCTGGAGCATGAGGGGGACACTATCACTCATCAGATTATGGCACAGTTGCACCGCACTTTTGTCACCCCATTTGACCGGGAGGATATAGCCCTACTGGCTAATGCTATGGACGATGTGACAGATTTTATTCAGGCAGCGGCTGACGCTATGCTTATCTATAGAGTAGACTATCCCAGTCAGAAGGCTAAAGAGCTGGCTGATATCATAGTGCAGGCTGCGGTTGAGGTGGAGAAGGCAATGCCTCAGTTGCGGCATCGGACTGATTTAAAGCAGGTTCTTAAAACATGTGTGGAGATTAATCGGTTGGAAAACGCCGCCGATAGGGTGTTCCGCTCAGCGCTAGCTGAGCTATTTGATGATACTACAGATATGGCTCGTGTTATTAAGTGGCGTGAGATTTATGAGCAGATGGAGAGTGCCACCGACCGGTGTGAGGATGTGGCTGATGTCCTCGAGGGGGTAGCCCTCAAGCATGCCTGATTCCTCCCTCACTCTCCTTCTCTTAGTTATTGTTCTGGCTATTGGTTTCGGTATAGTTAATGGTTTCAATGATGCGGCTAACGCTATTGCTCCGGCAATTGGTACCCGTGCTCTTTCCCCCCGAAATGCCCTTATAATAGCTGTCATCGCCAATATGGCAGGTGCTGCCACTGGCATATTAGTGGCTAAAACCATCGGCAAAGGGATTTTAGTCCCTGAAGCCATCTCCTATCTAACGGTGATAGCTGCTCTAGCCTCAATTATTATCTGGGGCACACTGGCTACTTACTGGGGTTTGCCAATAAGCTTGCACCATGGATTTATTGCCGGGTTAGCTGCGGCTGGGATGGCGGTAGTGGGTAGTGAGGCGGTAGTATGGGATGTTATGCAGCGAATTCTGGCAGCGGTAATCGTAGCTCCTTTACTCGGCTTTGCTGGTGGTTTTGTAATGATGGTCTGCTTTTATTGGGTGTTTCGGCGAAGCGCTCCCGACAAAATGCGAGTAATTTTCAGCAGATTACAATTTTTGACTACTGCCTTTATGGCTTATAGCCATGGTAAGAATGATGGTCAGATGCCGATAGGTGTCATCACTATGGCACTGGTAATTTTTTATGATGATGCTAGTCTGTGGGACCACCTCTCCTTGTTTGACCCTGGCTTGTGGTGGGTAATAGTTGTATCAGCTTTGGCTATTAGTTTTGGCACGGCTATTGGGGGGTGGCGGGTCATTAGAACCCTAGGGTCAAGGGTTACCGCTCTTAGACCGGTTCACGGCTTTGCTGTTCAAGCCTCAGCAGCTACGGTTATTGAGATTGCTTCACTCGGGGCGTTTATGGGGGATTGGGGCATCCCAGTAAGCACCACTCATTGCATAAGCGCCTCTACTATGGGGGTTGGGGCTACCAAACGGCTTTCGGCGGTGCGCTGGGGGGTAGCTGGTAACATTATTGCTGCCTGGATACTTACCTTCCCTATCTGTGGTGGGCTGGGTTATTTGTTTGCCTGGCTGTTGCACGCCTTATTTTAGCCAGGTAGAGTAATCTCCCGAGGGGTTATCCGACACTTTTCGGCGGTAATAATAGCCTTAATCTTTGATACCACGGTATCAATTTCATCCTGTTTGTTCACTACTATATAGTCAAATAGTGATAGCTGATTTATTTCCTCCTCAGCGGTTTTTATGCGCAGGGCTAAATCAAAGGGTGATTCAGTCTGGCGCTGCTTGAGTCTTACCACCAGCTCTTCTGTTGAGGGAGGTATCAAAAAGATGAATACCGCTTGCGGTAGGATTTTTTTAATGGTGGTTGCCCCTTGAATATCAACCTTTATTATTATATCTTGTCCCTTGTCCAACGCTTCCTTAACCGGTTGGTTAGGCACGCCATACCAATTGCCGTAGACATTTGCCCACTCTAATAGCTCCTTATTTTTAAGCATCTCCTGGAACCTTTCCTCTGAGATAAAGTGGTAGTCTACATTATCTCTCTCTCCGGCTCGCTGAGGCCGTGTGGTCATGGTGGTAATATATTCAAGGGGGCAACCTGATTTCTTCATCCTGGTTAAGACAGCATCTTTACCTGCTCCCGAGGGACCGGAGAGGACGATAAGTAATGGCATTGTTGGCAGGTTGAATGGGGGCTGACTTTTATGGCTCATCTTTTTCATCGCTCTGCTCTGGTTCTAGCCCTGAACCACCTCGACTCGCTTGTAACCTACCAGCGATAGTTTCTGGGGCAAGAGCAGCCACGAAAATATGTCCACTATCGGTGAAGATGACGGCCTTGGTTCTTCTGCCATGGGTGGCATCAATTAATAGTCCCTTATTTTTCCCCTCCTGCATTGTTCGTTTAATACTGCTTGAGTTTGGTGAAGCTATGGCAATAATTCTATTTACGGTTAGGAAATTATCAAATCCGATGTGAACCAGTTCTGTGCCCATTATTATCAACCTCGGAAGTTATTTTTTAATTATTGATGTTAAAATGTGGAATCATCTGGGTATTCTACTAGCTTGGTTAAGCCTGGAAATTCCTTTGATAGTTATTAGCGAAGCACACCTCCTTCTATATTATTTCTTAATTGTGAGCTTCGTAGTCCATTTAGGTAACCAAGAGTATACCATATTATCTTATACCCTTAATGGTAATTAGGCAACTACCAAAATTTGAATTATGCACTATTTGGTGATAAATTATAATTCTGTCAAAGGTATTACCACCAATCCGAATTAGAGGAAATGAGGATAAAAATAGCTGTATAAGATATTATTAAGACAAGACTTGGTGCCCCATATCTATCTATTTAAGGTTGAAGCGCCGGCTGTAGCCAGGAAGGCTCAGGCAGGACAGTTCGTCGTTATCAGGATTGATGAAAAGGGTGAGCGTATTCCACTGACGATTGCTGATTGGGACGAGGCAGAGGGTAGTATTACCATTGTCTTTATGGAAGTAGGAACCACCACCCACCGCCTAGCCTTATTGGAAGCTGGCGACTTTATGGCTGACTTTATCGGACCGCTGGGCTTACCCACACATATTGACAAATTTGGTACCGTGGTCTGTGTTGCTGGAGGATTTGCCGTGGCTACCATAATGCCTATTGCTCGGGCAATGCACAGAGCCGGGAATAAGGTTATCTCTATTATGGGGGCACGGAACAAAGGTCTCATCTTTTGGGAGAATGAATTACGTAATGTCAGCCACCAGTTAATAGTTACCACTGATGACGGCTCGTATGCTCGTAAAGGGCTGGTAACCGAGCCACTAAAGGAACTACTTGAGGGTGATGAGAAAGTCGACCGAGTTATTGCTATTGGACCGAGCATTATGATGAAGCATTGTGCCAAAACCACCGAGCCCTTTGGGGTTAAGACCATTGTTAGCCTGAATCCAATAATGGTTGATGGCACCGGTATGTGTGGCTGTTGTCGGGTATTGGTTGGTGGCGTAACCAAATTCGCCTGCGTTGACGGCCCTGATTTTGATGGGCATCAGGTAGATTGGGACTTACTCCTTGCCCGTCAGCGTATCTACCTTGATGAAGAAGGGCGTTCTTTGCAGCGATGGCAGAGTCAACATGGTAGTGGTGGTTGACCAGGAGTCTGGAGGGGTAACTATAAATGGCAAAGCTCAATCTGAATCGGCAGCCAATGCCAAAACAAGCCCCCAAGATACGGGCTAGAAACTTTAGTGAGGTTGCTTTGGGCTATACTGCCGAGCAAGCTCAAGCTGAGGCAAGCCGCTGTCTCCAATGTCCCAAGCCTATCTGTTGTGATGGCTGCCCGGTGGGGATAGATATTCCTGGTTTTATCAAGGCTATTCGGGATGGTGATATGCCTGAAGCGGTAAGAATACTTAAGAATAAAAATAGCCTGCCAGGTATCTGCGGTCGGGTCTGCCCTCAAGAGACACAGTGTGAGGCTAAATGTGTTCTGGCTAAAAAAGGGGCACCTATTGCTATCGGTCGCCTGGAGCGGTATGTGGCTGATTGGGAGCGGGCTAATATGAAGTCAGCCGACCCATCAATAGTAAAGCCTACGCCCACCGGTAAACGGGTGGCTGTGGTTGGCTCAGGACCAGCCGGCTTAACGGTAGCGGCTGATTTGGTTAGGCTGGGGCACAGTGTTACCATCTTTGAGGCACTGCATGTGGCTGGTGGAGTGCTGATGTATGGCATTCCTGAATTCAGATTGCCCAAAGATATTGTCCAGGCTGAGGTTGACTATGTTACCTCTTTGGGGGTAGAGCTTAAATTAGACTCGGTGGTGGGTAAGATTGCTACCGTAGATGAATTGCTGAATAATGGCTATCAGGCTGTTTTCCTGGGCACTGGCGCTGGACTACC
>DAOWKM010000111.1 GCA_030643695.1 Dehalococcoidia bacterium
CCTCAATGTGACACTGAGGGTAGTTTCTCCCTGGTGGAGTCAAGCTATCAGGGACCATACCGATGCTGGAAGTGTAGGCGGCTGTTCACCATTGAAATAGAAAATAATGGGCTTAAGTTTTGTGAACCGCTTAGCCAGGAGGAATTTGATAGACAGCAAGAAATAGAAGCCCTGAAAGCCAAGTTCAAAAGGCAGTAAGTAGAGAAGATGCCGCCCCAGTATTATTACCGTTCAGTTACTTTTGTCAATAAGCTTTTGGTATAATAAAATTGGTGTTTTGCAATGCTCCCAAAGTGTTCTGTCTGAGGATGAAGCCTTGCCTTGCTATGTGCGTCTGATGCGCAGAGAAGATATTGCTCAGGTCAATGAGATTGACCGTGAAGCCTTTCCCACCCTGTGGCCGCCGGCTAACTATCAGCATGAGCTCCAGAGTCGCTTAGCTCACTATATTGTCGCCTATGAGGAAGGCAAAACGGTTGACGAGCCTGAGGTGGAAGCTCCCCCGGAGAAAGGTTTTTCTCGGCTGGTGTCAAGGGTGAGGCGGTTGTTTAACCACGACCGTTTCTTCGATAGTGAGCTGCCGGCATCAGATAGGCAATATATTACCGGTTTTGCCGGCTTCTGGTTTATGGCTGATGAAGCCCATATCACCAATATTGCGGTGCGGGAAAGACATCGCCGCCAGGGGATAGGAGAGCTTCTGCTCATATCCATTATAGACCTGGCTACAGAGCTAAAGGCTCGTATCATTACCCTTGAGGTACGTGCCTCCAACATTACTGCCCAGAGTCTCTACCGCAGGTATGGCTTCAGCCAGGTAGGTCTACGCCGTGGCTATTACTCGGATAATAGAGAAGACGGTGTATTAATGGCCACTGAGGATATCAGCTCAGCCTCGTTTCAGTCCTGCCTAAATCAGCTGAAAGAAGCTCACTCCAGAAAATGGGGGATAACCCTGTATCAGGTTGCCCGGTAGCTACCTAGCTCAGCCAGGCAATCAATAATCCTGGGTATGGTATATGTGGCAAGAGCTCGACCTGAGCCACCACACAGGATGGTAATCAATCTACCGTGACAAACCTTATCTGCCACCCCCTTGATGAGCTTTGCCAGCTTTAGGTGGCAATCCCTGGTTAAACCCTTATCCCCATACTCCCCCTGGGTAGCATCATAGCCAAATTCCCAAAAAATATACTCTGGTTTAAATGCCATCACCCTAGTAGTAAGCTCTTGCCTCATCCTAGCCAGATACTCCTCATCTGTAGTGCGATACGGAATCTTGACATCTACATTGTTGTGATTATCACTGTAGTCCTGGTAGCACAGGCATAGATGGAGCACATCGTCATCACTGCCAAAGATGTCCCTGGTGCCATTGGCATGATGACTGTCGGTATCTACTATAGCAAACCGCCTGACCCCTCTCTCTTTAAGGGCAGTTATAGCTAAGGCAGCACCGTTGAAATAGCACATCCCCCCATAAAAGTTTCTGCCGGCATGGTGGTCACCAAAGCTGGTAAAAACAAAGGCATTGTCTATTTCCCCCTGCCAGATTTTATCAGCTGCCTGGACTGTCCCCCCTGCTGAGTATAAAGCCGATTCGTAATCACCACTAAGCTTCACCTGGTGCACCATACTCTGGGAATGCACCTTGAGTAGTAGCTCCTCAGATGCTGGCTGGAGGTAGTAAAGTCCATCGCATGAGCTATAAACTGCGTCATAATATGATACATTTTCCTTATCTAGGATGCCAGCTAGTGCCTGAGGAAAATCCCTCAGCCTTTCTCCCTGAAAATAGGTGAGGAAGATTCCGGTTCTCTTCATAAAGCCTGCCTTACCTGATAACAGCCTGGCTTAAAATAATTTAACTCTCGCATCTATGGTTGTAACGGGATGACGCAGATAAAGCGGAGAGGCTCATTACCGCTATTAACAAAGCAGTGATGCTCATTAGGGGCAACAAAGATAACGCTCTCTTTGCTTATTGGTATGGCGCCTTGTTCACCTGCCACCACCCCCCTACCGGAAAGAATAAATACCTCGTGCTCCCACCCGTGAGAATGAGCTGGGGTGGAGCTACCTGGCTCAACTTCAAAGACACGCATACAGAAATGTGGTGCCCCATCATCAGCAGTAATAACCTCACGCTTAACTACCCCTCTTACTTCCTCAATAGGTTCGGTGTCATGATAATTACTCACTTTCATGGCTATATACCTCCTCAGCTATCGCTAAGTAAAGAGCTTATATTAATTCTGGCATTGGTGGAGATGACAGCAATTCAGTTACTAATTAACAAAAGGTTGGGCTGTGGCGAATTAAATATGCTTGGTTCCAAACGTTTCAATCATAGTCCTCCAAATATCGTCCAGCGGGACATCATGATAATGACCACGGTCTAGGAGATATTCAATATGTAATTTGCCGTCTTGATTATGAGAGTGAAACGCAGCATTATTCTTACCATCGAAGTCTACGGGAATGATTCGGTTTTCCCGGCACATTTTTAGGTCAAAGGCAGGGGTAGCCTTAACCCACCTTCCGTCAATATATAGTTCAGCATAACCATGGTTGGGAAGTATATTTGTCCCTAGCCTCTTTGCCAGCTTCTCTGGAAGGAGGTTATTTCTAATTTGAGCGAATCCCAGGCGAGCCGGGATGCCCACAGCTCGGGCTAAGGCAGCGAGGAGAACCGCCTTTTGGACACAGTACCCCTCGCCTTGGGATAAAGTGTTACTTGCCCGGAAATGCTCGGCAAGATGCTTTGGCACATAAGGGTTATATTTAATCTCATCCCTAACGAAATAAAATAGGCTTTTGGCCTTCTCTGTGATTTTTTCTTGCCCTTTAGTTAAATCTTGCGCTTTTTCTTTAATAGACCTGTGCTCGCAATCAATGGCGGCGGTGGGTTTTAGATATTTTTCCATTTGAAAATTCATGGCTAACCCCAAATAGTAAACTATTTCTGTATTATAATAGCAACGTGCCTATAGCGCAACAGGTGCATTAGGTAGTCTGAAAAATAATCAACCTTGAATGCTACCCAAGCTTAGGGATGTGCGAAACTCTGCCTATTGACCGTTTGGGTTATGGAGGCTAAAAGCTGGCAACTTGACAAATATAGATAGAGTGATATACTAATAAATAGATAGATAGAGTGGAGAAATCCAATGCCCCAGAAGTTGAAGCAAATGAGAGAGATTGTGCTTAGAGAGCTGGAACATATTCCTGATTGGCCGGAGCCTCAGGGAGAACTAAGAATGGTTTATTGGAACCGCAGAATGCACAGCTTGGGGAGAAAGGTTAATAGGCAAAAAACGGCTAAGGAAGTGCTAGAAGAAAGTATCGCCTCTTTGAGGGGGGATTACCCAGGTTTTAAATTTGAATATGATGAGCAGTTCTTCAGTAAAGACGAGGGGTGAATATGCCCTTTTAAGGCAAAATAGTTTCGCATATTGCTATAAGTCAGGGGGGTATTGACAAAAATTAAAAAAGGTGGTATCATATAGGTTTGTAATCATGCCTCTTAAGCGTTTTACCTTATTATAACTAGCCACGAGTCTTATTTTCTTATTTCGGATTAGCGCCGCAATAATGTAACAGTTTTGCACGCTTGTTCAAGGAGAAAGCAGGGGATGGATTCTATGTTATCAACACACATTCAAAAGAGGATGCTTCCGGTTATTAGAAAATCTTATGCCAGATTACCCCAAATAGTGGATGTACCCAATCTGATCAAGGTTCAATTAGACTCATTCCATTGGTTTCAGGAACAGGGGCTAAGGCAACTGCTGGAGGAGGTATCTCCTATTAAAGACTTCACTGGCAACAGGTTGGAGCTTAGCTTTACCGACTATGAATTCCGCCATCCTCATCACACCGAGCAGGAGTGCCGCCAGCGAGATTTAACCTATTCAGCTCCCCTCTATGTCAGAGCACAGCTGCTGGTTAAAGAAACAGGAGAAATTAAGGAGCAAGACCTATTTTTTGGTGATATTCCTCTGATGACACCCAAAGGTACCTTTATTACCAGTGGTGCTGAACGGGTGGTAGTAAGCCAGTTGCTCCGTTCTCCGGGCGTTTATTTTACCATTGAGCAGGATGCTACTAGTGGGCGTGAATTGTGTCATGTCAAGTTAATACCTACCCGTGGCGCTTGGCTGGAGTTTGAGGTCAGCAACCGAGATGTAATCTCAGCCAAGATAGATGGTAAACGTAAGATCCCGGTTACTACACTTTTGCGCGCTATTGGCTATGGTAGTGATGAGCAACTGCTTAACCTGTTCTCTAAAGAGGATAGCTCTTCGGAGCACCAATTTATCAGGTCAACTATGGAGCGCGAGCCTTTGGTCAGGAATGAGTCTGAGGCTCTGCTCGATATCTATAAAAAATTGCGCCCCGGGGACCCATCTAGCATTGAAAATGCCAGAAAATTAATAAACAACTTGTTTTTTAACCCAACGCGTTATGACCTGGGGGTGGTAGGTCGTTATAAGCTTAATAAGCGTTTAGGGCTTGAGATTAAGGAAGATGTACGAGCTCTAACCAAGGAAGATATTGTAGAGATAGTCAGGCATACCATTATGGTTAACAATGGTTTAGATACCAGCGATGATATCGACCATCTGGGAAATCGGCGAGTGCGCACCGTTGGCGAGCTGGTGCAAAACCAGTTCCGCATTGGGTTACTGCGTCTGGAGCGAGTAGTCAGGGAGCGTATGAGCATAATCAACACTGAGGCAATTACTCCAAGCGCACTGGTCAACACTCGACCGATAATAGCCGCTATTAGAGAGTTCTTCGGTGGCTCACAGCTATCACAATTTATGGACCAAACCAACCCGCTGGCTGAGCTAACTCATAAACGTCGCCTATCAGCAATGGGACCAGGAGGACTATCTCGTGAACGCGCCGGCTTTGATGTCCGTGATGTCCACTTCTCCCACTATGGTAGAATCTGTCCCATCGAGACACCAGAGGGACCTAATATCGGTCTCATCGGCTCTTTAGCTACCTACAGCCTGGTTAACCAGTATGGTTTTATTGAGACGCCATATCGCAAGGTTATTAGTGAGCTGAGTAATACCGATGACCGTCTGGTGGGCAAGATAACCCGGGAGGCAGTGGTTGATGATAAGGGTAATACCATAGTAAAAGCTAGGGCTACCATTACACCTCAGCTTGCCACCAAGCTATCTCGGCTATCGTCTAGAATGATAAAGGTGGTGCCTTTCGTCTCTAATGAGGTCATTTATTTATCAGCTGATAAGGAAGACGAGTATATCATTGCTCAGGCTAATGCCCAGCTTGACCAAAATAGCCGATTTGTGGACGAAAGGGTTGAAGCCAGGTTGGGTGACCGCTACCTAGTGGAGGAACGGGATAAAATCGAGCTAATGGATGTATCACCCAAGCAGATAGTCAGTGTTGCCACAGCACTAATACCCTTCTTAGAGCATAACGATGCTAATCGTGCCTTGATGGGGTCTAATATGCAGCGGCAGGCGGTACCCCTGCTTCGTCCTGAGGCACCATTGGTAGCTACCGGTATGGAAGCGGAAGCTGCCAAACACAGCGGGCAGGTACTCTTTGCCCAAAATGCTGGAGTAGTGACCTCGGTTACCAGCTTACAGATTGTAGTTACCAAGGATGACGGTGAAAAGGATATATACCGATTAATGAAATTTGTGCGCACCAATCAGGGGACGTGCATTAACCAGCAGCCTACGGTAAGCAAGGGTGACCGAGTGGAGCCAGGCTGGATTCTAGCCGATAGCTCAGCTACTGAGCAGGGAGAGTTGGCTCTAGGACAGAATGTATTATGTGCCTTTATGAGCTGGAAAGGCTATAACTTTGAGGATGCTATCATCATTAACAATCGCCTAGTTGAGCAGGATAAGTTCACCTCCGTTCACATTGAGAAGCATGAGGTAGAGGCACGGGATACCAAGTTAGGACCTGAAGAAATCACCAGAGATATACCCAATGTCGGCGAGGAGAGTCTGCGCGAGCTTGACGAAACTGGCATCGTTCGGATTGGTGCTGAAGTTGGTCCAGACGATATACTGGTGGGCAAGATTACCCCAAAGGGAGAGACCGAGCTATCTGCTGAAGAGAAACTGTTGCGGGCTATCTTTGGTGAGAAAGCCCGAGAGGTGAAAGATACCTCGCTAAGAGTGCCTCACGGGGAGTGGGGTAAAGTGATTAACGTGAGGGTCTTCTCTCAGGCCAGCGGCGATGAACTAGCCGCCGGGGTTAGTCAATGGGTACAGGTCTGGGTTGCCCAGAAACGAAGGATTTCTGTAGGGGATAAGCTGGCTGGGCGCCATGGCAATAAGGGAGTCATTGCCCTCATAGCTCCTGCCGAAGATATGCCTTTCCTCCCTGATGGTACGCCGGTAGATATTATCCTCAACCCCATAGGTGTCCCATCACGGATGAATATCGGGCAAGTTCTGGAAACACATTTGGGCTGGGCGGCACAGATGCTGGGCTTCAAGGTGCTTACCCCAGTCTTTGACGGTGCCAGTGATGCTGCTATTGAGGATGCCTTGGCCAGAGTCTGGCTAGCTCAGAAGGCTGGGACGATTGACCTTAACCCCGATAATGACCATCCCACAGTGCAACTGGAACTGGCTAAGGTGTGGCTTAAGAGCTATGGATATGATGGAGACAGGGTGTTTAGCGATGACTACCCGGGAGAGGCAAAAGAGGTTTGTCTACGCCTATGGCTGGAAGACATGGGCATAGCTAGCCGAGACCTTGACCCACAAGAGCTAGAGCAGGCGGTAGAAAAGGTAAGTAGTGAAAAGAATCTCACTTCGCCCATCATTGGCAAGGTTATACTCCGCGATGGGCACACCAGTGAGCCATTTGACCAACCGGTAACAGTGGGGAACATCTATATGATGAAGCTAATCCACCTGGTTGAGGATAAGGTTCACGCCCGCTCTACCGGACCCTACTCCCTGATTACGCAACAACCGCTGGGCGGTAAGGCTCAATTCGGCGGTCAACGCTTTGGTGAAATGGAGGTATGGGCACTAGAAGCCTATGGCGCCGCTCACAACCTCCAGGAAGTGCTGACTATTAAGTCAGATGATGTAACTGGTCGAGCCAAAACCTATGAGGCTATAGTTA
>DAOWKM010000086.1 GCA_030643695.1 Dehalococcoidia bacterium
ACTGTTCCTGAATGGAAACCATAACCCCGCAGGATTGATAATCAAAACCGTATTCGGGATGAGTGTAGCCCACACCACCAACCACCCCCCGCACTACCTGAGGGACTTCAACATAGCAATCGGTAGTAATCTCACCCAGAACAATTATCAAGCCATTGGTTACTGCGGTTTCACAGGCTACCCTAGCATAAGGGTCCTTTCCCAAAATAGTGTCCAGGATAGCATCAGATATCTGGTCGCATAGCTTATCAGGGTGCCCTTCAGCAACCGACTCCGAGGTAAGCATATATTTAGGCGAGTTCTTAAAGCTACTAGTCATTTCATCTCCTTATTTATGTCCCTTGCTCCCAGCTAGTCAGGTATTCCTTTTGCTCTGGGGTCAAACTATCAATATCAATGCCCATTGAGTTTAGCTTTAACCGAGCTACCTGCTTATCAATCTCCTCAGGAACGGAGTAAACCTTAGGCTCGAGCCTACTGCTATTTTTCACGATATACTCCAGGCACAGGGCTTGGTTGGCGAAGCTCATATCCATAACACTGGCGGGGTGCCCTTCCGCCGCCGCTAGATTAATTAACCTACCCTCCCCCAGCAAGTAAAGGTGACGACCATCATTTAAGGTATATTCATCAACGAAGGGTCGTATCCGCCGCTTACCACGAGCCAGGCTTTCTAAAGCGGGAATGTTTATCTCTACATTGAAATGTCCGCTGTTAGCCAGAATAGCCCCCTCCTTCATCACCCGAAAGTGGGGCTTATCAATGACATTTTTATCACCAGCAATGGTAATGAAAATATCGCCCAGTTTAGCCGCTTCTATTAGCGGCATAACCTGGTAGCTATCCATAACTGCCTCAAGGGCACGGACTGGTTCTACCTCGGTTATAATCACCTGGGAGCCCAGCCCCTTAGCCCTCAACGCTATGCCGTGTCCGCACCAGCCATAGCCACAAACCACTACCTTTTTGCCCGCCCACAGGATATTGGTAGCACGGGTGATACCATCAATAGTGCTCTGTCCTGTGCCGTAGCGGTTATCAAATAAATACTTGGTCTGGGCATCATTTACCGCAATTATGGGATATTTTAACCCTCCTGCCTTATCTAAGCTGCGTAGTCTAATGACGCCGGTAGTGGTTTCCTCAGTGCCACCAATGACATTTTTAATTAAATCACTGCGCTTGGTGTGAAGAGTGGTAACCAGGTCAGCGCCATCATCTACCGTAAGCTGAGGCTTATTGTCCAGGGCAGTATTGATATGTTTATAGTATGTTTTGTCATCTTCCCCCTTAATGGCATTAGTGGCAATTCCATACTCTACCAAGGCGGCAGCAGCATCGTCCTGGGTGCTAAGCGGGTTAGAAGCACAGAGAACAATGTTAGCTCCACCCTCCTTTAGAGTCAGGGCTAGATTTGCCGTTTCAGTGGTAATGTGGAGGCAGGCTGAAATCCGAACATCCTTCAGTGGCTTCTCTCTACCAAACCTCTCCCTGATTAACTTCACTACTAGCATCTCCCGGTAAGCCCACTCTATTCGCTGCCTGCCGGCTTCAGCCAAGGAAGGGTCTTTAATATCATTGTTCTTTGTATTCACTAGCTACTCCTTATCTTTACCTGTATCTACCTCATCCCCTCTGTCCCCCTCTCCATGATATGGATATATATTCCTATCATGAGGGGGAAATTGGTTTTGAAGGGGCGAAGCCCCTTCAGACTACCCCCACTTAGCGTCTAAACTGCTCAGCTACCCAGTCGGGTATATCCAATGTGCCCATAATTATCGGCTTCTGATGACAATCACTACCCCCACTCATAAGCAAGCCGTGCTTCTTGGCAAACCCAATGTAGTGGGCAGTGGTCTTGGCATCATTCCTTGAATGCCAGCACTCCACACCATCAATATATTGTAGCATATATTTTTCTATAATCTTTGTCTGGTCGTCCAAATCAGATGTTAAGCTTACTAAAGATGTCCCATTGGGGTCATTAGGGTGAGCATGCACCAGTATGCCGCCAGCATTTCTCACCAGCCTTGACGCCTCAGCCAGCGACAGTGGGTATTTAGCGACATCACACCTGACCAGATATTTATCAAATGCCTCTTGCTTGTCCCTGACAATCCCCTTTTCTATTAGATAATTGGCTATATGGGGTCGGCCAAAGACGCCATCAACACTATCCTGTATTTTTTTAATATCCTCCTCAGTAAATCTGGGGATGCCCTCTTTATCAAATTCAACATTCAACTTCTCCAGGATTTGAAGTGCTCTGGCTTCCCTATGCTCTTTTATTATTTGAAGCTTATCCTTCAGCGCTTGGTTTTTGAAATCATATTGGTATCCCAGAAAATCCAGAGAAACCGGCTTACTACCAGGATTCTGAAAGGCTACATTCAATTCTACTCCAGTAATATAGGCTATGTCATACTCTTTAGCTAGAGCGATGGCTCTTTCCTGGCAGTCTATAGAATCATGGTCAGTGGTGGACATTAAATTGATATTTCTCTTCTTGGCTTCTTTGAAGACCTCTTCAATAGAGAGATTACCATCGGAACAGGTCTTGGTATGAATATGCAAGTCTATTCTCATCTCTACTTCTTTTCCATGCTAATGATATACCAATCTTCAGGTGAGTCCTGCCGAGTATCAACAAGCAGGTGAATGATACTAAGGTTGGGATATAAGCTCTTCAGGTCATTCAGGTCCACTGCCTCGAACCTCTTTTTATTATTGAGATAGGCTTGCTCAGTCAACGCATTTGATTCGTAACTCTCCCTGGTCCGCCTTAATATCCGCTTAATGGCTACCTCCTGGGGACAGTCTGTTTGCAGGATAACAAAGGTCAAATTGTGTTTAGCCGCTATTGCTGCTGCCTGTCTTCTTAATGACTGTGTAATGAAGGTGGCATCAAGGATTACAC
>DAOWKM010000113.1 GCA_030643695.1 Dehalococcoidia bacterium
AGTAATTGAAACGCCAAGGGCACCATATATTGCCCCATTTGCCCCAAAGCTTCTGAACTTCATCCCCTCGAGGTCATCAAAACTCGTAATCTCCTCCCTGATAAACTCTACCTGCCCAGGTTGTACCTGAGGACCGAGGAGATATACCCCCATGGAGTCGTAAAACTTCTTTTGCATGAAGTCCCGATAGCCGTAATCATAGTAAAAGATTTGCCAATCATCGGCAGTCGTCATTCCACCAGCCACACCAAAGGTGACTGTAGCAGCGAACCTATCAGGATGGTAGGCAGTAGCGCTATTACTCATATCTAGGGTACCTTTCTTGACAGCCTCGAGAATATCCTTTCCTGATACAAGCTCGCCCCAGGCAAAATTCTCTATCTCAATCCTGCCCCCGGACGCTTCCTCTATTGGCTTGCAGAAGTAGTTAACGAAATTGTCCGACATCTCCGAGCCTCTTGTCTTATCTTGGCTAACTCTCCACTTATATGTTGGAGCCGCTGGTGTTGCTCCTGGAGCAGTGACCGGTGCCTCTTTAGCACAGCCAAAGCCACCCAAAAGTAGACCAAACACCACCAGCATGCTTACTACTATCCCTATTGCTTTATGTTTCATCTTATTCTCCTTTCGTTAGATTTTTAATACTGGATCGCTACTCCTAATAGATAAGCATCTCAATCACCTCCTAAGTATGGTTACACTCAAAATTAGTTATTTTCCAGCTCACCCCTTAATAATATTATCACTATTTTCCCCTTTGTCAAGCAGGGAAGCTGCTTTTCACAAAATACTCGGCTTTATCTTCACATCCTTTAGTTATCGGAGCATCAGGGATATACCTCTTTATGCTTTCAACCACCTCAGTAAGGGTTGCCATAAAGCCGTGGATATTATAGACCCTTTGCCGTAACTTACTTTCCGGAGCATGCTTCAGGCTAATTAGGGTCTGGCTATGGTTAGCAGGGCGGCAACATGGTATATGCAATCAATATTATATTTTTTTACCGCCTCAACCACGTGCACCCAGTTACTGATGTCACCATTGAAAATTTCTACCTTGCCCTTAAGGTCAGCAGCACTATTTGGTAACTCTCTTTTCATATCGAAGATTACCACCTCTTCACCATTGTTGAGCAGCTCTCTTGCTAGCCAGGTTCCCAAAAATCCCATCCCACCAGTAACCAGATTTCTTGCCATTGGTGTCCTCCCTTTTAGCTGGTGTTTCCTTTCCTGACCTCGTTTATAAAATCCTCTACCATTTCATTTAGGAGGTAACGCGGCTGGTAACCAAAGTCCTCAAAGGCTACAGTGTTATCAAACTTGAAACTATTGGCGTTGTTAAAGGCCTTCATTTCCTCGCTCTTGTCCCAGTCAAAGGTTATTTGAGCATCGGGTATATGCTTCTTTACGACCTCAACTACCTCGGTTAGGTTCGCCATGAAGCCGTCTACGTTGTAAACTCTTTGCCGCAGCTTGCTTTCTGGAGCATTCTTTAAACCAATTAAGGCTTGAATTGCATCCTTGGCGTAGATGTAGCCACAGGAGATTAATGGGTTTGAATGAGTAGTGTAGGGTTTACCCTGGGCTGGCATTGTTATAACACCGGACCAGTCACCAAAAAAGTAGGTTATTGGGCGGCCTGCCCCAACTGCCATAGAGAATCTAAGCGCACGGAAATTAACGCCATACTGCCGGTGGTATTGCTCGCCCAGCCGTTCACAACATAGCTTGGTAGTGCTATACATAGTGTCTGGCCTCTGCAGGGTGTCATTATATACCATCTTTGGGGGTGGGTTTATCACACTACCATAGGTAGCCCCGGAGCTGGCAAAGATAACATCTCTTACTCCGAGAATGCGGGCTGCCTCCAGGACATTCATTGTCCCAACAATGTTTACCCTGAATGCAGCCGGGGGGTCATCCCTACTGGCTATGGTTATCATGGAAGCGAGATGGTATATGCAGTCAATATTATATTTTTTTACCGCCTCAACCACGTGCACCCAGTTGCTGATATCACCGTTATAAATTTCTACCTTGCCCTTGAGGTCGGCAGCACTATCTGGTAACTCTCTTTTCATATCGAAGATTACCACCTCTTCACCGTTATTCAGCAGCTCTCTTGCTAGCCAGGTTCCCAAAAACCCCATTCCACCAGTAACCAGATTTCTTCCCATTTGTGTCCTCCTTTATTGGTTTATTCTTTAACAAGAGCAACCACACGAGTCCAGCCAGCGCTACCCCTCTCCACCTTTACCGGGAAGGCATACACGGTAAAGCCGAAGTGGGGCAGGAGGTCAAGATTAGTCAGCCACTCTATTATGCACATACCCTTTTCCCCAGCAGCCCGATGCCCTTGCATATATTTGCCTGGCCTTAGCCCCTGCTGAAGGTCAGCCATCTGCATTTCAGGAGGACGGTCCCAGCAACTGGCATCAATACCTACCACCCTGATACCCTGGTCACCCAGCCAGAGAGTGGCCTCACGAGTCATACCAGCATTCATATTATCACACCCCGGCTGACCATAATAGGCAGAGGCTCCAGTCTTAATTAGGACGATATCCATCGGCTTTAGAGTATATTCCACCTGTTTCAGTGCCTGTTGCACTTCTTTATCGGTAATATCCTCCCCCGGCTTTTTCCAGCTCAGGTCAAGCCATACTCCGTCGCCAAAGCACCATTCAAGAGGTATCTGGTCAATGGTCATAGCCGGTTTTCCTTCGGCTATCTCTCCATAGTGCCAGGGAGCATCAAAGTGAGTCCCGGTGTGGCAGTTCAGATAGGTAAACTCCTCCATAGCATTGGCTCTGCCACCCATCATCTCTGGGTTGATGCCGAGCTTCTCAGCTAGAGCTTTGCCCCTGGTTCGGTGGTCAAGATAGGTTATCTGGGCTGGCTTGCCAAAGCCACCACCATTCTTTATTGGTAAGCTCAGGTCTATAATACGATAACCTGTCACTGATACTCCTTTCTTCATTAGCGGTTATTATATGATAGATAATAAATATAACTCAATAGTATTTTTAATCGCTCTGCTTTATATAATTGCACTCACGCAATGAATCTACTTTTCTACTTTATCATCATATTGGGCAGCCAGACAGCTAGCTCAGGGAGGAAGAAGACCAGAACCATGACCGCCATCATTATCAAAAAGAATGGTATGATAGCCCGATAGATATCCATCATGGTTACCCCGGGAATGTTTAGCCCCTTGAAATAGAAGAGGACCATACCGAAGGGGGGCGTCATGATGCCGACTAGGAGGTCCATGGTAAATAGCAGCCCGAACCAGAGCAGGTCAACTCCCAGGGCAAGGATAATGGGGTAAAAGATGGGCAGGAAGATAACGGCAATAGGGGTGGCATCAATGAACATTCCCAGGATAAGGACCAGGACGAGTATCCCGATGACGATAACATAGGGGCTCACTTGCAGTGCTAACAGCAAGTCTCGCAGGTATGCCTGCACACCCAAAACGCCAATGAGCTGGGAGAAGCAGCCGCCAGTAGCCAGAAGCCACATTAGCATAACGGTTATTCCCAGGGCGGTGGTGGTAGCCCTCTGTAGATTCTTGAAGGTAAGGTTCTTGTAGACGGCAGCACAGATTAGAGCACCGACAGCCCCGATACCACCAGCCTCGCTGGGGGTAGCTACCCCCAAGTAAATCAACCCCAGAACCAGAAAGATTAGGATTATTGGCATTATTGATAGGCGGAGTGACTTAAATTTCTCCCCCCAGCTAACCCGCTCCTCTGGTGGTATTGGCGGTCCCATCTTCGGCTTCCTCCAGCACCTTATGCCAATATAGGCGATATAGCCAGCAGCGGTGATTAACCCAGGGATTATACCAGCGATAAAGAGTTTTCCAATAGAGATAACGCTGACGGCGGCTACAATAATCATGAGCACGCTGGGCGGGATTAATGGCCCCAAGGAGCCCCCGGCCGGAATGGCACCGATAATCATTCTCTTATCGTAGCCGCGCTTCTTCATTTCTGGGTAGGCGAGCAGGCCCATAGTTAAGGTAGCGGTAGCTGCGGAGCCGGTCATGGCAGCCATAACGGTGGAAATGGCTACCGTGCCCATAGCCAGCCCACCTCTTAAGCCGGCCATCCACTTGTACATCATGTCATACATAGCGGCACCCAAACCGGACACTTCAAGGACGGTTGCCATGAAGATAAAAGTGGGCAGGGCAATGAAGATGTCTTTGGTTATATAGGAAAAGAAACCAATTGATAGCGAGCTAGTTGCCGGGAGCCCTCTAAGCACCCAAAAGCCAATAGCCGACATGCTTAGCAGGACGAAGGTAACGGGTAACCCCGTTAGCAGCAGGAGCAGCATTATACCCAGTATGATTATGGTTAGTAACCCGATATCAATGTTCATTGAGCTGCCCCTTTCCCGTGAATAGCGGTAAGGATGTTGCGAATCCAGCCCGCAATTCCCTGAAGGAGAAGGGTGCCGACGCCAATGACGATGAGCACCTTTAGGGGATAGACAATAGGTGCCCAGGTAGAGGTCCAGTGTTCCTTAATACTTAGTGCGAACTGGCAGCTTATTGATACCCGCCACAGGAGAACGGCGAGGCCGCCAACCAGAAAAATATACATAATTGAGTCTAGCAGTGCCCTTTTCCTCGTTGATAGCTTGCTCACCAGTATATCTACTGAGACATGTCCTTTGTGAAGCAGGGCATAGCCTCCTCCTAAAACGACAATCGCCGCCTGTATCTGGACATTGACATCCCAAGCCCATAGGGTGGGCATATTGAAGACATATCTGAGGATGACATCATATACCACCAGAAACGACAATGGAATAAGGAACCAGCCACCAATCCTACCCATCCATTCATTTATGGTATCAATGGCATGGAGAGTTTTTTGCATATTTATTCCTTGCTGTTAAAACATTGAGGGCTGTGGCGCACGCCACAGCCCTCTTCTGCTTTTGAGATTAGAGTTTTCCGTGGTCTTTGAGCTGTGTCTTTATTATTTCCACCAACTCGGCAGACAGCGGAGTCTTGGCAGCAAACTCAGGCCAGATTGTGTCAATACAACCTTTCCTGAGCTTGGCTATGTCCTCATCTGACCACTTCCAGAGCTTGAGCCCATACTCTTCCACTGCCTTACCCAGGGCATAGCCCTGTTGCTCCAGGAGCATAAGACCACCTACGGTAAAGTGATACTTTTGCTCTCTCTCCATCATCTTCTGTATATCGTCGGGCAGCTCATTCCAGGCATCCATATTGATAAGGAGAGAATTGATGCACCCGTTGGGGTTGGTAACAAAGTCAGTTACTACCTCTTTGAGCTTGATGGTGTCAAGCGACTGGGCACCTGTCCAAACGCCTTCAATAGTACCCAACTTCATAGCCATATAGCAGTCTGCGTAGGGCAGGCTTATGGCAGTAGCACCCGTCAGCTCAACATACTTGCCCCATCCACCCCAGATTCTAATCTTGTGTCCTTTGCACGATTCGGGATGTGGCATTGCGAAGGTGGACGTTACATTCATGTATTCCATACCCAGGGCGGGGAAGAACTTTATGTTCAGCGCCTCATGGAGTGGGGCAACCTTCTCATAAATTCCGTAGTTATACCAGGCATCATAGAACTCGCCCACGCTCCCCCAGCTTCCGGGCATACCACCAGCAACATACATCTCTGGTATCTTTTCAGCATACCAGCCGGGCTGAGACCAGGCAGCCTCAATTACTCTTGTCCCGATAGCCTCTAAACCCTCCATGCCAGGGAAAGCGGCGTCTGGCTCGAGCATCTCTATCTCGACCCGCCCATCGGTAGCCTCCTCCATCCAGCGAGCCCAGGAGTGTGACCACACTCCAGCATGATAACCCTCGGGTATATCAGTGTAAGGTCCAAAGGACGGAGAGGCTCGGACAGCAACCTGCACCTTCCATTTTGTGACCTCAGGTGCTGCTGGTGGCGCCGGTGTGGTTGGCGTCGTTGGTGTCGTTGGTGTGGTTGGTGTCGTTGGCGCTACTTCTTTAGCACAACCAAAACCACCTACCAGCAAACCCAACACCACTAACATACTTACTACTACCCATATTGTCTTATGTTTCATCTTGTTCTCCTTTCGTTGATTTTTAATCTTGGATCGCTACTCCCACTAGATAAGCATCTCAATCACCTCCTAAGTATGGTTACACTCAAAGTTGGTTATTTTTCAACTTACCCCGTAATAATATTATCACTATTTCCCCCTTTGTCAAGTTTGGTTAATTACTTACTACGCGTTGCGAGATTGAATAAGGATAAAGAGGCTACTGTAAGGTGGCCTGAAAATATTAAAACTGAATTTAGTAGACGGTTTGATCGTACTGTCGAACCTGAAAAGAAACTCGTTAATAGTAACCAGCACAAACTCAGCAAACTGCCAATGAAATCAAATGTACGTGAAGTTGATACAGAGACCTTGGTTAAAATTGCAGATGGATTAGCTGCTAATGAGCCAGTGTTGTAGCTGAGCTTAAAGATTTGAAACTCATTCGGAGCGAAAATAAACACTTGGTATTGAGTAACGACGGAGAAAATGTAGCATTGCTAATCGAAAGGAGGGACTCGGATGAGTTGAAGCAAATTTTCGCAAGATTGATGTTGGAAAACTATAGCATCTTTGAAATCTTCCTAAAACGTCTGAATGAGATATCTGGCAGCAAGGGGCTACCTGTTCCTTTCATTAGCTCTGACGCCTTTACTAGATGTGAGGAAGATCCAATAAAGATTGGAGAGAGTTATGTCCATATCATAAAGGAGACCTGTCCCAATCTCGTCTTGAGTCCCCATAGGTTGTATAGCATATTGGAGGAAGCCAATATAGCTTCACTTGGAAAAAGAACAGAAAAGATGGCTAAAGGACAACTAGGCGAGGACATTAGTCGGGCTATTGATATTGTGAACCACATGAGCAAAGGTTTGCGTCCTGTGTATGACGAAAGAACCGGCAAGATAACGTATGAAACCTGGTTAGAATTTTAGAGCTTAATGTGACGAGGCTCGCCTATGGACTCTGGTCTTTGTAGCGTTATCCAATACCTCGAGAGGGTAAAGAGGGGGAAGAATATTAGAAGAGAGGCTCCGCCTCCCTTTAACTCTCCTTGCTCTGGGTTAATGATATGAGAGTGTTTAAGAGGGGTGTTAGCCCCCTCTTGCCAAAATCTCCCCCTTCCCTTAGGACTACATTAGATGAAGATAATTGATATAATAAGGTCAACAATGAATAAGGAGGTTAGTAATGAAGGTAAGCCATTACCTTGATGCTAAACCCATCCAGGAGCTACCCGGGGTGACCAAACGGGTTGTCATTGGTGCTGATGATGGAGCACCCCACTTCTGTATGCGTGTTTTTGAGGTTGAGCCGGGTAGCTCTACCCCTTCCCATTCTCACCAGTGGGAACACGAGATATTTGTTCTTTCCGGCCGAGGGGTAGCAGTCAGTGAACAGGGGGAAACTCAAATAGCCAAGGATAGCGTTGTCTTTATTCCTCCCAATGAGCACCACTGCCTTGTTAATAACGG
This sequence comes from Dehalococcoidia bacterium, assembly GCA_030643695.1. Lineage (GTDB taxonomy): Bacteria > Chloroflexota > Dehalococcoidia > Dehalococcoidales > DAOWKM01 > DAOWKM01. The sequence goes on from DAOWKM010000113.1 coordinate 7,551, forward strand.
CAACGAGCTTCTTCGCCTTATTTGCGTCATTCCGCTGGTTGATTAGAACTTGCTTTTCCTCTAACCAGCCCGATTCTTACCGCTTCCCTGAGGGTGCCGACGGGGATAATCTCAATACCCTTCGGCAGTGAGCTAACTCCAGTGCCAGCTTTAGGCACTAGGCAGCGCTTGAAGCCTAGCCTAGCTGCCTCATTTACCCGCCGGTCTAATTGGGAGACAGCTCGTAGCTCCCCACTCAACCCCACCTCCCCCACTGCCACTAAACTGGGGTCAACGCCGACATCCCGGAAGCTAGACGCAATGGATAGGGCAATACCTAAATCTGCTGCCGGTTCACCAATTTTAAGCCCACCGGTAACATTAGCAATAATATCCTGATTGCCCAGCTTTAAGCCGACTCGCCTGGACAACACAGCGATAACCAGCAGCAGCCGACCAAAGTCAACCCCATTGGCAGTGCGTCGAGGTAAGCCAAAACTGGTCAGATTAGTCAACGCTTGAATCTCCACCAACAGGGGTCGGCTACCTTCAAGGGTAGGCACTACTGCTGAGCCTACCGCCTCACCCCACCGCTGCGATAGGAATACCTGCGATGGATTATCCACCTCAATCAGACCCTGCTCTCTCATCTCAAAGACACCTATCTCATTGGTAGAACCAAAGCGGTTCTTCACACAACGCAGTAGCCGATAGGCACTAAACGGTTCCCCCTCAAGATAAAGCACCACATCAACAATGTGCTCTAGAACCCTGGGACCGGCAATAGCCCCCTCCTTGGTTACATGTCCGGCAATAAAAGCCGGCACCGCTCTGGATTTTGCCCAGCGCATAAGCTGTAGGGTGCATTCTCGCACCTGGGTTATACTCCCCGGAGTCGTATCCAGCTCGGGGAGATAAACCGCCTGAATAGAATCAATGACTACCAGGCTAGGTGATAATTCCTCAATCTGACTCAGGATAACCTCTAGGTCAGTCTCAGCCAGGAGGTAAAGCTGGTCACCTTTCATCCCCAGACGCTCTGACCTGAGCTTAATCTGATGTAGCGTTTCCTCACCAGAAACATAAACCACCCTCCCCTTATCCTGGGCTACCAGAGCTGAGACCTGAAGCAAGAGGGTGGATTTGCCGATTCCAGGGTCGCCACCAATGAGCACCAGTGAACCAGATACCAGTCCTCCCCCCAGCACCCGATTAAACTCAGATAAGGGAACTGAAAAGCGGTCTGCCGCCTCAATAACAACCTGAGATAGCTCCTGGGGTGGATTAGCCGAAGAAACCGGCCGAAAGGAAGTAGCAGGAGTTACTATTTTCTCAGCAAAGCTGTTCCACTGTTGGCAGTTAGGGCAGCGTCCCAGCCATTTTAGACTCTCATAGCCGCAGTTTTGGCAGACAAAGATAGTCCTGGTGTGTGGTTTATCTGACTTGCTCACAGATTGACTTTACCTGATTTTGAGCAATAAGGCAAGTATAATTTGTTCAGCCAACCATACCCAAGAATATACCGCCAGCGATAGCAGCGCCAATAGCCCCGGCTACATTGGGACCCATAGCGTGCATTAAGAGGAAGTTTCTGGGGTTTGCCTTCTGCCCCATTACCTGCACTACTCTGGCCGACATAGGTACTGCCGATACCCCAGCGGCACCTATCATCGGGTTAATCTTCTCCTTTAAGAAAAGGTTCATCAGTTTAGCCATTAAAACACCAGCCGCAGTAGCGGTGCCAAATGCCACCACCCCTAGAAGAAAGACCAGTAAAGTTCTTGGTTGAAGAAAGTTGGCAGCTGTCAAGGTAGCGCCTATACATAGGGTGAGGAAAATAGTCAGGATGTCTATGAATGCAGTCTGTGCCGTTTTACTGAGTCTATCAGTGACACCACAGGTGGTAAACAGGTTCCCAACCATCATCATGCCAATAAGAGGGGCTGACATAGGAACAAATAGTATGACAATCACCGAGGCAACTATAGGAAATACTATCTTCTCTGTTGATGAGACTTCACGCAGTTGTGGCTTCATGTATATGGCTCGCTCTTTTTTGGTGGTAAGCAAATTTATTATTGGGGGCTGGATAATAGGCACCAGCGCCATATAAGTATAGCAGGCTACCGCCGTAGACCCTATTATTTGAGGAGCGAGAAGGGAGGTAACATAGATTGTAGTTGGTCCCTCAGCACCACCGATTATCCCGATAGAGCATGCTTCCGCCATATTGAACCCACAGAGCAATGCCATAAAGAAGGCAAAATAGACACCAAATTGGGCAGCGGCACCGAGCAACAGAGTTCTGGGATTAGCTATCATCGGACCAAAGTCGGTTAATGCCCCCAGACAGAGAAAGATGAGAGGCGGTATCACCTGCCACATAATCCCAAAGGCAAATATTCTGGAGAGCAGCCCCACCGGCTTGGTGGGTAGTGGTGTTTGGGCAGTGGTTATCATTACTGCCACTACCTCACCCGGCTTAACCTCCTCCCCCGATGAAACCCTGACTTCCTTGACCCGCCCATAAACTGGGGCTAATATTTCTCCTGAGTCTAAAGTTAGGATAACATCGTTGTCACCAATTCTATCGCCTTCATCCACCTCTAGGCTAATTACTTTAGTTGACACCCCCGTCGTGTTGGTTATCTGTAGCTCGTAATCCATTAAGCCACCAAGGGGAAGATTAATTAATAGGATGCCAAAACCTATGGGCACTAATAACAGGGGCTCCATCTTCTTGGTAATTCCCAAGTAAATTAGAGCCCCTCCAATGAGGAGCATCAACGCATTGCCCCACCAGAAAGCCTGAAACCCAGTTTCAAAAAGACCGAACACTGTTCAACAGCCCCTTAGTAGTCAATAATGGCTATTATCTCACCGGGCTTAACCACCTGCTCAGTAGCAATCTCTAATTGAGTAATAGTGCCATCCACCGGAGCCAATATAGGATTCTCCATCTTCATTGACTCTAGCAGACAGAGTATATCTCCTTCTTTAACCGCATCCCCTGATTTAAAATTTACGCTAATAATCTTGCCGGTTATGGGGACTTCAATAACTTCCTGTGCCAATTTCTAATCTCCTTTCTTGTTGTCACTAACCTCGGCTTTACCCGCAGTGATTTTGCCAATCAACAGCCCGGTTAGCCATATAACTACAGCTAGAATAACTAACAATACAAAGACCATACCAAAGCCAACACCACCAACTTGTCCCGCAAATCCCCAATCTACTGCCATATCTTTATCTCACCTTTTATTTCAGTCCATTTTAGGCGAACTAAAAGGGCGGTTGCTTCACATACCACGATTCCCCGCCCTTTCTGTCCACTCTGGTTTCATCTATATCTACACAGTAATTATGTTTTATCATCCCCCAGCAAGGCTCCTACGGCTGCTGGGTGCACTATAATTTCCTCCCCTTCAAGGTCAACTACAGCGGTATCCCCCGGCTGGAATTTGCCCCGGAGCAAATCATCGGAAAGTTTATCCTCAACCATATCTTGAATCACCCGACGTAGCGGCCGAGCACCAAAGACCTCATCATAGCCCTTCTCCCCCAGGAAATCTTTAGCTGCTTCAGTCACCTCCAGCTTCACCCCCTTCTCAGCCAGTTGCTGGGTTACTGGAACTAGCATCAAACCGACTATCTTCCTGATATGCTCTCTGGTCAAGGAGTGAAATACAACCACACCATCAACACGATTGAGAAACTCAGGGCGGAAGGTCTTCTTTAATTCACCAAGCAACTTCTCCTTCATTCGCTCGTAAGCCTGCTCCTGGCTCTTGGCTTCATCACCATGAGTAGCAAAGCCGATAACAGTGCCTTTCCTAATAAACTCAGCACCTATATTGCTGGTCATAATAATAATACTGTTACGGAAATCAACCCGGCGCCCCTTGGCATCAGTCAAATGACCATCATCAAATATCTGAAGCAGGATATTAAACACATCAGGGTGAGCCTTTTCAATCTCATCAAGCAGTATGCAACAATATGACTTACGCCTCACTGCCTCAGTTAATTGCCCGCCCTCATCATAACCAACATATCCCGGCGGTGCCCCCACCAGTCGGGATACAGCAAATTTCTCCATAAACTCAGACATATCAAGCCTGATTAGGGCATCCTCATTGCCAAACATAAACTCAGCCAGGGCTCGGGCCAGCTCTGTCTTACCAACACCAGTTGGACCTAGAAAGATAAAATTGCCTATAGGATGCCTGGGGTCCTTGAGCCCGGCTCGGGCTCGCCTTACCGCCTTAGCAATGATGTTAATTGCTTCATCCTGACCAATAATGCGCTTATGTAATACCTCCTCCATATGAAGCAGGCGGCTGGTCTCATCAGCAGCCAACTGCACCACTGGAATCCCGGTCCACATCGCCACCACTTCAGCAATGTCTTCAGCGGTAACTACTGGCTGTTCCTGTTCCTGCTCAGCCTGCCACTCTTCTTCCAGCTTCTTTGTTTTTTCCTCAATCTGAAGCTCTCGCTGGCGCAGCTCAGTGGCATAATCATACTGCTGGGCAGCTAAGGCAGTATCCTTATCCTCGCGCACTCTATCCTCAGCTTGCCTGGCTTCCTTCAAGGCGATAGGTATAGCCCCGTGTTTAATCCTTACCCTTGATGATGCCTCATCAACCAAGTCAATAGCCTTGTCAGGCAGGAAACGGTCAGGTATATATCTGGCGGCTAATGTTGCTGCTGAACTCAGTGCCTCATCGCTTATGGTTAGCTTATGATGCTCCTCATAGCGTTTCTTAATGCCACGTAAAATCTCCAGCGTTTCATCCACAGAAGGCTCCTCTACTAAAACAGGCTGGAAACGCCGCTCCAGGGCAGGGTCACGCTCTACATACTTACGGTAATCATCAAGGGTAGTAGCGCCAATGCATTGCAGTTCGCCCCGGGCTAGTGACGGTTTGAGGATATTAGCGGCATCAACCGCCCCCTCAGCCGCTCCAGCACCGACCATAGTGTGGAACTCGTCAATAAAGAGCACACAATTTCCCGCAGTTTTTATCTCATCAATGACTTTCTTTAGCCGTTCTTCAAACTCACCCCGGTACTTTGTCCCGGCTACTAATGCTCCCATATCCAGCGTTATTATCCGTTTTCCCTCCAATGTCTCGGGGACATCGCCAGCTACAATACGGTGAGCCAAGCCTTCAACAATTGCTGTCTTTCCCACTCCGGGTTCACCAATGAGAGCCGGATTGTTCTTGGTTCGGCGGCTGAGGATTTGAATTACTCGCTCAATCTCCTTACCCCGCCCGATAACCGGGTCAAGTTTCCCGGCGCGAGCGGCCGCTGTCAGGTCGATGCCTAACTGGTCTAGGAGTGGGGTACGATTGGTGGTGCGAGCTAGCTTGGACCTGGGCACACCTTGAGTGAGGACGCGGGTTGTTTCAGCCCGTGTTTGCTCAAGATTAATGCTAAAACTCTCTAATACACCAGCCGCTATCCCTTCTCCCTCATGCAATAGTCCTAGTAGGAGGTGCTCTGTGCCAATATAATTATGGCCAAGGCGACGTGCCTCATCTATAGCCAGTTCAATGACCCTCTTGGCTCTAGGGGTAAGGCCGATTTCACCGGTGCCGGATTTCTCACCACGCCCGATGATATATTCCACTGCCGAGCGCACCTTGCTCAAGCTTATACCTAGGTTGTTAAGAACCTTAGCGGCTACCCCTTCATCTTCCCGTATCAGACCAAGCAAAATATGCTCGGTGCCAATATAGCTGTGGTTAAGGTTCTGCGCCTCTTCTTGAGCTGAGGTGAG